>CAZVVH010000122.1:0-6737 GCA_964630475.1 uncultured Oscillospiraceae bacterium
GCTTTTACGCTTTTTTAAAATTCTGGGCCTCGAAGTCGTTTTTCAGTAGGCCCTATCATAGACATCCCCCCAAAGCAATCTTGCTTCAGGGGGAACCGGTCAGCGGGAAGACCGCCATTTACGGATTTTCTTCACGCTGGGAGGGAAGCTGTACCATGGCGGTACCCGCTTCAAAGATGTCTCCCTCATAGGTTTTGCACCACCAGGTCAGTTCCACACAGTAGCCGATTTCGGGATCGTAGTATTTCCCGGTGATATAGCCATTGTTGATGCAAAGATCGCCCATCAGCGCATGGGCCGTGATCTTTTGACCACGCAGGAAGGGGACGTTTTGTAGGAAATCCGGCGTCCTGGTGGAATCCGGCACCAGATCCTTGGACACGCCGGGAATCTCAAACATGATCCCCCAATGGATGGCCCGCAGACGGCCCCGGTCACCCATCCAGTCGTATAGGGTCTTGAGCCACGGGCATATAGTTACCAATGGTCTTGCGCCTCGGCAGATGGCCGTTTTCGTCCATCTCCGGGTAATCCTCCGGGCTGTAGTAGATGCCGTTTTCCGGACACCGCACCATGACAGCAAAGGTCTCTGGATCCAGCATCCGGTCTTTGGTGGTGCGCCAGTCCAGATTTGGGCCTTCTGGCATCTCCTGCGGGGGCCCCATCTCCTCCGGGGGCATATCACCCATGGCGTCAGGGCTCTGGCCGGGCCCTTTCCCCAGTTCGGTCTTGTCGTGCTTTGGCATACCGCGAGCCATGGCGGCGGTAGTGAAAGGCCCTTCGATGGTTTCCGGTATCTGTGTTCCCACCTCCACGTCCTCCCAATAGAGCGGAACGCTGCCGCGGCGCTGCTCGGCCTTCCACCGGGTCATGATGTCCTTCCATTCCTCGTCGGTATAGACGTGAGCAGGACGGGCCCACCAGTCGCCGCTCTCCCAGACGCCGGGGGTGTGATAATCAGGGTTGTCCCAGTTGTATAGAGGGGAGGGATCCTGGTTTGGATCCGCATAGTTTTTCAGACTCTCCTTGATGTTGCTCTGGCCGGTGGCCACCTGTTCGCCCCGCTGGTTGAGGATACGGCCCTCGGCGTAGATATCCAGGGTGCGGTAGATGCTGCCTGCTTCCGGGGTGATGTCCCGAACCTGGCGCTTATCGATGATACAGTACATGGTGTCGCCGGGGTAGACGTCCCGGTAGATCTGGAAGCTGTGATGCAGCCCGCTGGCCATCAGGAACTGGAACAGTTCTGGGGGCGAACCAATGTAGAAGGCCGCATCCGGCGTATAGGCCAGCGGGAAAGCCAGCGCCCCCTCGTACCCGAGACTTTTGGCATATTCATCGTCAAAGTACAGAGGATTGTGCAGGTCGAATTTTTTGGCATCTTTGCGGGTTTCCACCAAGGAGACCGGACGGCCGCCCCGGAAGCCAGGGGTCTTGCCGCGTTTCACATCACCGCTTTCCATCCGATCTTGGGTGATCTCGCCCCGCTGGGCGATGCCCTCGTTAATGGAGAGAAAACGGTTTAGGGATTCCCGGTCCTTTTCAGAATATTCGCCAGGATAATAGGTGATGAATTCCATAAAACACTCCTTTTGTCAGCGGGCCTGATAGCGGTCATAGGCGGTCTGCACAATGGCAACGGCCTCCTCTACGCCCATATCGTTCAGCACGGAAACGTAGTTGTCCCAATCGCTCTCCACGCTGAGACTGCCGTTGATAAACTGGAGCACATTCTCCAGACAATAGGTCTGAGCGTCCGCGCAGATGATTCCATACTGGGTGGATTCGTCAGTGGTCAGGGACAGTAGCGTCATATTCACTGTGGAGAAGGTTTCACTGGGAGGATCACTGCTCCACAACTCGATGGAAGCAAGACCATCCTCGGTGATGCCGGACAGATCTTTCTCCGGGTCCATCAGATTGCTGGTGTTGAAGGAGTAGAGGTTTTTCATGGAACGGTCAGAGTATGTCTCATTGTTCAAAATGAGGTCGGTGTATTCTGGATTGCCGTCCGCGCCAACCACATAGCTCTCGCCCTCAATGCCATAGTTGGCAAGCATGGAACCTTCCTCGGTATACCAGAAATCGCACCACTGGCAAGCCAACTCGACCTTATCACTGCTGGCGGTGACCGAGTAGATCGCGTCGGAGGCCCGGCTGCCGGGAGTGCTGCCCACGGCATCATCGGGATCAAGTCTTGGATTCAGGATGCCTTCCAGTCGGTAGTTCTCGTCAAGATCCTGTCCAGTTCCAGTGAACTCAGAATAGAGACCCGCGCCCAGAGCAACAATGCCTGCATCGCCGGTGGTCAGCATACTCTGATACTCGCCGTTCATAAACATCCAATCGCCATTGGTTACAAAATCCTTGGAGATCAGCCCCTGGTCATACCAGGAATGCATCATGGTAAGGTATTCCCGGAACTGGTCGCTGGTGGCGCTGAAGAACACCTGACCGTCTTTTTGGGCAAACAGGGTGACATTGTCGCCTGCCACAGAGTAAGAGAACTCATAGCCCCGGGTGATCGCGTCGAGCGTTCCACAGGAGGGCAGGTACAGGGGATATTCTGGGTCATAGGTGTCCTTGAAGGCCAAAAGCACGTTTTCGTAGTCCTTATAGGTTTTGGGGGATTCCAGACCCAGCTCCTCCAGCCAGTCGCCTCGAATAGTGAGACCGTCAGTGAGATATGGGGTACTTTCATAGATGCTGTAGAACGCGCCGATGACACCGCTATCCGTGGTGGCGGCCTTTCTCACATCCTCATCAGATGCCAGAATGCTGGCGTAACAGGGTGTAGCATCCATGTAGTCGTTCAGATCCACGATGATGTCGTTGTCCAGTGCGCTGTCGATGCCACCAGTGTAGAGCTTGGCGAAGTTGTAGATGATGTCGGTATAGTCGCCACCAGCAATCATCAAGTTAAACGTCTCGGATTCTGAGGCGTTGCTGACCTCTACGAATTCGATCTCGACATTGGTGAGTTCCTGGGCCTTTTGCAGAACAGGGGAGTCCATATAGGACTGGATGGGGTCGGAGTTCATAAAGTTGCTACGGAGCCACATAGAAATGGTTTCTGTCTCGTCGCAGAGCGGAAGCTCCACCTGACGCACCAGCTCTGCGGGCGCTTCCGCTGTTGCCGCCGTTTCCTCTAAAGCGGAATCGGCGGTTTCCCGGGCAGAATCGGCAGGGACTGCAGTTTCCTCAACAGGGGCAACAGTCTCCGGCGCTTTGGTTGTCTCGGGTGCTTCCGACGGAACAGATGCTGAGTATGCCGGCACACCGGAACCGCAGGCGGTCAGAAAGCAAAGGATCAGCACGAGCATCAGGGATAGCATACGTTTATTCACGCAAAATCCTCCTTTAAATAGAATGAACATTCCAGGGAAACGGGCTGCACCCCAATTCCCCGGTGCTGCATGGATGGATACAAATCAGTCGATATGTCCGAAATAGCGTGTTCCAGCGCTCTGATAGGCACTGACGACTTCAGCGATGTTCATGGACTCCACGGTGACCACAAGGGTGCTCCAACTGTCGTCGTCAATGGGCGCAGCGCCTGTCAGGAACAGGCCGATCTGCTCCGCCACATAGGTGGAGATGTCGGTGTAGTACCGCTGTTCGGTTTCGGTTTCCTCCATGTTCAGCGTGAACAGGCTCACGAAAGAACTGTGGGTGACTTCACGGCTGTCATTCCAGACGTTCAGGGCCTGCTGCTGGGTCTCGTTGTAAGCCCGGCGCAGGTTCTCGCCGTTCTTGGCGTACATGTTGATGTTGATGGTATAGGCGTTGAGCGCATTGTCCGTGGACAGGTCATCGGGGTTGTTGGAGATTAGCTCGAGTAGTTCGGCTTGCCGTCAGGGCCATAGCTGAGGCTCTCCCTCGAGGCATCGAGCCATCCTCCGAGAACAAGTAGTCCAGCCACTGAAGGGCCAGCGTGGGTTCATCACAGTCGGTGGAGATCATCAGGTTGATGGAAATGGCGGTGATGTCACCGTGCCCACTGTCTGGCCAGCCTCTGCCAACAGCTCGGTGATGCCCACCAAATCATAGTCCGGATCGCTGACCTTGCCGGCTTCTATCCAGCTGCCCGTGAACTGGCAGTTCTTCCAGAAAACGCCGTAGGAGCAGCCGGAGATGGTGGAGGAGTCCAGCATATCGGAGTTCAGAAGATCCCGGGTGATGATGTCCTCGGCATACCACTGGGCCATCATGATCAGGTACTCCTGGTATACGTCCGTTGTGTAGCTGTAGACCAGCTCATCGTTCTCGTCGTAGTAGAAGTTGTTGGCCGAGGACTCTGCCGCAGGACCCGCATAGCGGCCCATGGCCGCCAGGAAGGGACTGCTGGGATGCGTCAAACCGCAGGGCAGCCTCGATGTCGTCCGGGGTGACATATTTCGTCATGGGGCCTTCGGGAACTTCTTCCGCAGGCCCATCTTCCACAGAGGCTTCTGGTGCAGGAGCAGGTTTCCCTGTTTCCGCAGGTTCCTCCGCCTCAGGGACGGGAGCTTTCGGAGTCTCAGAGGTCTCTTCCGCCGTAGAAACGGAGGCAGAATCACTGACGGATGCAGACGTCGATGTGCCGCTGCAGCCAGAGAGCATCGCCAGCAGCATGGCTGCAACCAATGTCAGCGCGCTTAGCTTTGTTTACATGAAAAATCCTCCTCTCTATTCTGATAGCTACATCATAGCACGAAAAATGCCTCTGGAAAATCATCAAATTCGTCCAACCAATACCGTCATTTTTTGACGCCTGTATGTGCTAAAATTTTTTCTGATGTATGTGCTAAAATGATGTGAACCAAATAAAGATGAGAAGTCATCCTCGATGTGGTGTAATATACAGGGGTTATCTTTGACAAAATGCATAATCAAAGGCAGCTGCGTTCAAAAAAACCGCTGCCGCCTTAGGGGGCCAGAGTTTCCAGATCCACAGAAGAATCTTCGACAGAAGACATCTCAACAGCAGATTCCACGGCACTTTCCTCGACAGAAACAAAGGACGAGGCTGCGGATTCACTCATCGAAAGGGATTCAGACCCATCCACGGTGTTGTTAGGACTACAACAGACATGACCGGTGCAGAAAACCGTCAGCACATGCAAAGATGCAGCCGCCTTCTTTTTGTTCATTTCAATTCACCTTCTTACAATATTTATGGGAACTATAAACCGTATTTATTTTGCAACAAATATTTAACAGGAATGCAATTACAAACCGATTACAATTTACGCACCGTTTTCTCACCGAAGAGGTCTATACGCCGTAATAGTGGAATGACCAATCTGACCGGATTCGTCGGACAACCCATTCATACCTACCAGGGCATCCCAGGACGTCTGCCCAATAAAATCGCTGCCGTAGAAAGTGATGGTCGTTTTCTCATTATCCGCCCAGCCTGTGTTGTGCAGGACCCGGGCCAGCGTAGACGGCGCCTCCTTCCAGTGATCTGTGGAAAGATACTGACAGTCGGAGCGGTTATAGGTGATGGCCGAATGATTGTCTCGAAGCCTTTGGGTTATGTCCATGACCTGAGATGGAGTATATGATAATTACGATGCTATCGAAGTTCCTTTTGTGGAGTGCATTCCGTCTGATTATGATGGTATTATGGGAATACCCATTACTTTCATGGATAAGTACAGTCCTGAACAGTTCGAGATCATAGGGCTTGCTGCCGGAATTATCTGCGGACTTTCCGGTATGGTTCCAAAGGTTGGTAAAGACGGGCCTTATATATCTGTGAAGGGGAGCCGTCTGAAATCCAAGAGTGGTTCGAGACTATCAATATCGTTGGTGTTCCCTTAGTCAAGCAGGAGTTGCAGAACGCTGCCTATCACGGTTCTTTTGTCTCGCAAGCACGCGCTGTTTTCTCGAATGCTGGGAATGCCAACATGAGCCGATGGAAGACTTATGTGAAAGGCGATCCACGTCGGCAGGCCATTCTGGAAGCTGCCCTTGATTGGGTCAGTGACGGTGACATCGAAGGATATATGGCAGCTCACCGGCACTCCGACATAGCGGAACTGAAGAATTACTTTGAGACTGTCATTGGATGGATTGATTCCGTTTTCGATTATACCGGCCCTGAGGTCTGTGGACTGGAATGGGGTCGCCTTTACAGAACATACCACAGCAAATCCTATGACAAGAAGAAAGTTGCACAGCGTGTCTCTGAGCTGCTGTCAGACCCGCAGATCAAAAACAGCCGTGGTATCTTCGAGTACATTCTCGGTGGGGAGCAGGACGTTTCCCTCCTGAATATCCGTGTGTTCGATGATAAGACCAAGCGCATTGTCTACGCAAGACAGACGAAAGAAGCAGAAGCAAAAGGGATTTCCAACTGTCCTATCTGTGCAGCAGGTCACGAAAACAACGCCCATCGAATTTACAAGCTGTCTGAGATGGACGCAGACCATGTGACAGCATGGAGCAAAGGCGGGGCTACTGATGAGCAGAATTGCCAGATGCTTTGTAAAACGCACAACAGGGCAAAGGGAAACAGATAATGCCCCTGAAGAAAACCCGTCCCAGTAGGGGCGGGTTTTCCTATGCAAATCGTAGAGGACACCATATGTTATATCGGTTCGTCCACTTTCGTTTCGTCCAAATCATCAGGCAAAATGGACGAAAGGAACTTTTGGCGAACTGTTTGGCGACTTGCCGAGTAGTTTACGCCCTAAAATAACGAGTTGACCTGCCTTGGCCAATCCGGGTTACAGAGCCGCTTTTGACCA
>CAZVVH010000123.1:0-6725 GCA_964630475.1 uncultured Oscillospiraceae bacterium
AGGCCCTGAAGGAGAAGGTGGAGATAGACGGCGTTCAGTTCGCCGAGGCCCTGAATGAGGGGGTCACCGCCGCCTATTCCGCCGTGATGAAGCCCGCCGAGGGCACCATTCTCACCGTCTCCCGGCTGTCCGCCGCCCGGGCGGCCAATGCGGCGGAGAAAAATCCCGCCGTGGAATACGTGCTGTCTGAGACCATCAAGGCCGGTGAGGCAGCGCTGGAAAACACCATCAACCAGAATCCCGTTCTGAAAAAGGCCGGCGTGGTGGACGCTGGCGGCAAGGGCTATCTGGTGATCCTCCAGGGCATGCTGGACGAATTGAAGGGCAAGAAAATGCCCAAGGCCCCCAAGGAAGAACCCCCCGCTCCCCAGGATAAGGCGGATTTCGCCCACCTGTCCGACGAGGAAATCACCTTCACCTATGACACCGTGTTCATCGTCCGCAAATCCGCCGGCTGCGCCCTGAACGCCTTCCGTGACTATCTGAACAGCATCGGTGACAGCCTGGTCATCGGCGAGGACGACGAATCCTTCAAGGTTCATGTCCACACCGACATTCCCGGCGCCGCGCTCACTGAGGCCCAGAAATACGGCACCCTGGAGCTTGCTAAGATTGAGAACATGCGCACCCAGTATGAGGATCTGGCCGCTGGCCGCCAGGCCATCAGCACCGACGACCTGGATGAGGTGGAGGCCGCCCTGGAGCGGTCTGCTCAAGATGCCCCCGCCCAGGAACAGGAGTCTGAGGAAGCCCGCTGGATCGCGGAGCCGGAGAAGAAATACGGCTTTGTCACGGTCTGTGCCGGCTCCGGGCTGGAGGTGCTGTTCCGGGATTTGGGCGCCGACGGGGTCATCTCCGGCGGTCAGACTATGAATCCCTCCACTGCCGATATTCTGAAGGTCATTGACCACACCCCCGCCGAGGTGGTGTTCGTCCTGCCCAACAACAAGAATATCATTATGGCCGCCCAGCAATGTGTCAAGCTCTCCAAGGAGAAGAGGGTTATCGTGATCCCCTCCTCCACCGTCCCCCAGGGCATTTCCGCCATGATGGCAGTGGACCCCGATCTCTCCGAGGAGGAGAACCAGGCCGCCATGGAGGAGGCCATCGGCCGGGTGCGCACCGCCCAGATCACCTATGCGGCCCGCAACTCCAATCTGGATGGCTTTGATATCCAGGAGGGGGATTATCTGGCCCTGCAGGACGGCAATCTGTTCGGCACCCAGAAGGACATTGAACAGTTGCTGGACACCCTGGCTCATAACGATGCACAGCAGGGCGCCGAGTTCATCACTCTGTTCTATGGCGAGAATGTCACTGAGGAGCAAGCAGAGAAGGCTCTGGTCATCTTTACCGCGGCCTGCCCGGATGCCGAGGTTTCCGTTCTGCCTGGAGGACAGCCAGTTTACTATTATATGATTTCCGCAGAATAACAGAAATACAGAAAAGCGGAGAGCAAAGGCTCTCCGCTTCCCGTATATTGTATAGATTTCAATTTTAGGAGGATTTTTCCGATGACCCAAGCAATGTTAGAAAAGTACGCCCACCTGCTCATCAAATGCGGCCTGAATGTCCAGCCCGGCCAGCGGGTGAACATCACCATCGCCGTGGACCAGCACCCCTTCGCCGCACTGCTGACCGAGGAATGCTATAAGGCCGGCGCCAGCTATGTCTCTATCGACTGGTCCTTTACAGGCAAGTCGGTGCTGGACTACACCTACGCCTCCCTGGAAACCCTGACCACCACCTATCCCTGGGAGGAAGCCAAGGCGGAACAGATGGTACAGGATCTGCCCTGCCGCCTGGTGATCCATTCCGAAGATCCCGACGCTCTGGCAGGGGTCTCCTCTGAAAAGGTGGCCAAGACCTCCCAGGCCCGCACCACCATGATGAAGCCTTATCGCAACCGGATGGATGGCAAATACCAGTGGCTCATCGCCGCCGCCGCCTCCCCCGCTTGGGCGAAGAAGGTGTTCCCCGATCTGCCCGTGGACCAGGCCGTGGAGGCCCTGTGGGACACCATCATGGCCACCTGCTATGTCACCGAGGACAATGACCCCGTGGCCGCCCGGACAGCCCACGACAAGTTTACCCGGGCCAAGGCCCTCTGGCTGAACGAGCAAAACTTTACCTCCCTGCGCTATCACTCCGCCAACGGCACCGACTTCACTGTGGACCTGATCCCCGGCGCCCGCTGGGGCGCGGCCGGCGAGATCAACGGCATCAACGGGGCCTTCTATGTGCCCAATATGCCCACTGAGGAGGTCTTTACCTCTCCCAGGGCCGGTGCCTGCAGCGGCACCCTGGTGGCCACTAAGCCCCTGTCGTGGAACAGCCGGATCATCGACAAGTTCTCCATCACCTTCGAGAATGGCCGGGCGGTCTCCTGCAAGGCTCAGGTGGGCCAGGACGTTCTGGAAAAGATCCTCAATATGGACGCCACCTCCTGTATGCTGGGTGAAGTGGCCCTGGTTCCCAAGGAATCCCCGATCAACCAAAGCGGCCTGCTGTTTTACAGCACCCTGTTCGACGAAAACGCCTCCTGCCATGTGGCCTTGGGCCGGGGCTTTAAAGAGACTCTCCCCGGCGGCGAGGACCTGACTGTGGAGGAGGCCCAGAAGCGGGGCATCAACGACTCCCTGATCCATGTGGACTTCATGGTTGGCTCTGATGACCTGAACATCGTGGGTATCAAGGAGGACGGCACCGAGGTTCCCATCTTTGTAAACGGCACCTGGGCATAATGGAAGGATATTCCGGCTCCAAGCTGGAGGTTCTGCGCCAGGTATACGGATACCAAGCCTTTCGTCCCGGCCAGGAGGAGCTGATTGACGGGCTGCTCTCCGGCCGGGATGTCCTTGGCATCATGCCCACTGGCGGCGGTAAATCCATCTGCTATCAGCTGCCTGCCCTGATGCTGTCTGGAATCACCCTGGTGGTCTCGCCCCTGATCTCCTTGATGCGGGACCAGGTGCAGGCCCTGGTGCAGTTAGGGGTGCGGGGCGCTTATCTGAACAGCTCGCTGACCCCCAGGCAGCTGCAAAAGGCCCTGGATAACGCCTGTCAGGGTATGTACAAGATCATCTATCTGGCGCCGGAACGCCTGAACACCCCAGGCATCCGCCGCCTGGCGGAGGCCCAGCCCATCTCTATGGTCTGTGTGGACGAGGCCCACTGCGTCTCCCAATGGGGACAGGATTTCCGCCCCAGCTATTTGGAAATCCCCAAGTTTATCCGCTCCCTGCCCCAGCGGCCTACGGTGGCCGCTTTCACCGCCACCGCCACGCCCCGGGTCCGCAGGGACATTCAAACCATGCTGGAGCTGTCTGATCCCATTGTGACGGTCACTGGCTTTGACCGGCCCAACCTGTACTTTGAGGTGCAGCAGCCTGAGGACAAATTCGACGCCCTGGTGGCCTGCCTGGAGGGACACCAGAAGAAAAGCGGAATTATCTACTGCCTGACCCGTAAGGAGGTGGAGGCGGTCCACCAGCGGCTTTGCTCCATCGGCTACCGGGCAGCCCGCTATCACGGGGGCCTAACCCCGGAGGAGCGGGCCGCCAGCCAGGAGGATTTTATTTTCGACCGCAGGCCTATCATTGTGGCCACCAACGCCTTCGGCATGGGCATTGATAAATCCAACGTGTCCTTTGTCATTCACTACAACATGCCCAAGGATTTGGAGAGCTACTATCAGGAGGCCGGCCGGGCGGGGCGGGACGGCGCTCAGGCGGACTGCATCCTCTTCTACTCCAGCCGGGATGTGAAGATTAACCAATTTATGATTGAGCAAGAGGAGGGCCAGGACAACCTGGATCCAAAGGTGCGGGAGTTTCTCCGCACCCAGGAGCTGCTCCGCCTGCACCGGATGGTCAGCTATTCTACCCAGACCGGCTGCCTGCGCAATTACTTATTAACCTACTTCGGAGAAAAGCCCCCACACCGCTGCGGCAACTGCTCCTCCTGTCGGGGGATCACCCCCCGCCCAACGGCGGTCTCTGTCGGCGTTTCCGCTCCGGTTCAGGTCTCCTCCCGGACGAAGGCGCTGTTCTCCGCCCTGGACGACGAACGGGCACGGCTGGCCCGGCGGGGCGGCGTGGCGCCCTTCAATATCTTCACCGATCTGACCCTGCAGGAAATGGCAAGGGAGCGGCCGGCGAATGAGTTCCAGCTGATGCAGATTTCCGGCGTCACCCACGCAAAGTGCAGCCGCTATGGCAGGGCCTTTCTGCGGGTCATCGCCCAGTTTTCGGAGGGCAATCCATGAATTTCATCACCATTGACCGCATTGAGGAAGGCTACGCCGTGGCGGAACTGCCCAACGGCTCCACACAAAACCTCCCCCTGTCCCAACTGCCCCAGGGCATCCGGGAGGGCAGCCGCCTGGTTTTCACCCGGGAGGGATGGAGATTAGATGAACAAGGCACCGCCGATGCTCAAGCCCGGGTCCGGGGAAAGCTGGACCGGCTTCTGAAAAAGGACAGTGGAACATAACGCAACAAGACCTGTGCAGCCTGAAAACTGCACAGGTCCTTTTGTTGTCATTTATTTGGAACGGCCCAGGGCCCGCATGGCGTTCAGGATGGCAATGACGGCAACGCCCACATCGGCGAACACGGCCTCCCACATGTTGGCAATCCCCACTGCGCCCAGGGCCAGGAACAGCAGCTTGATCCCCAGAGCGAAGATGATGTTCTCCCAGGCGATACAAACCGTCTTCTTGGCAATGGACACGGCCAAGGGAATTTTAGAGGGCAGATCGTCCATCAGCACCACGTCGGCAGCCTCAATAGCCGCATCAGAACCCATGGCCCCCATGGCAATGCCCACATCCGCCCGGGTCAGCACCGGAGCGTCGTTGATGCCGTCACCCACAAAGGCCAGCTTCTTCCCTTTCGGCTCCTCCACCAAAAGGGCCTCCAATTGGGCCACCTTGTCCCCGGGCAGCAGTTGGGCATGAACCTGGTCGATGCCCAAGCTCGCTGCCACCGCTTCGCCCACCTCTCTCCGGTCGCCGGTCAGCATCACCGTCTTGGCAATGCCCGCCGCCTTCAGGCCGGCAATGGCCTCCCGGGCGTCCGCCTTGAGTTCATCCGAGATGACAATGCAGCCCAGATAGCGGCCATCCGCCGCCAGATAGACACAGGTGCCTATGGCGGAACAGGGCTGTACGCTCAGGCCAGCCTCCTCCATCAGCCGCAGGTTGCCAGCCAGCACCGTTCTGCCCTCCACATGGGCGCGGATTCCCCGACCGGCTTGCTCCTGGGCCTCGGAGACCCGGGAATAGTCTGGCGTCCTCTCGCAGGCCGCCTCGATGGAGCGGGCAATGGGGTGGTTGGAATAGTGCTCCGCCAGGGCAGCCAGCTCCAAAAGCGCCCCTTCAGAGGTACCCTTCTCGGGCAGAACTTGGGTCACCGCGAAGGTTCCCCGGGTCAGGGTGCCGGTCTTGTCAAACACTACCGTATCCAGCTTGGCCAGCAGCTCCATATAGGTGCTGCCCTTCACCAGGATGCCGTTCTTAGATGCCGCGCCAATGCCGCCGAAGAAGGACAGCGGCACGGAAATCACCAGGGCGCAGGGGCAGGAAATCACCAGAAAGATGCAGGCCCGCTGAATCCAGACCCCCCACAAGGCTCCGCCGCCCAGCACCAGGGGCGGGATAACCGCCAGAATCACTGCGGCAATGACCACCGCGGGGGTATAATAGCGGGCAAACCGGGTGATAAAGTTCTCCACCTTGCCCTTTTTCTCGGCGGAATTCTCCACCAGCTCCAAAATCTTAGCTACAGTGGAGTCGTCAAACTCCTTGGTGGTGCGCACCCGCAGCACTTCGCTGCCATTGACGCAGCCGGAGATCAGCTCGTCGCCGGGGCGAACCACACGGGGCACCGATTCTCCGGTCAGCGCGGAGGTATCCACCTGAGAGGTACCCTCCACCACAATCCCGTCCAGAGGAATCCGCTCTCCGGGCTTTACCAAGATGATGGAGCCAACCTCCACCTCATCCGGGTCCACCTGGCGGATTTCCCCGCCCTCTTCCATATTGGCATATTCCGGGCAGATATCCATCAGGTCCGAGATGGACTTCCTTGACCGGCCAACGGCATAGCTCTGGAACCATTCGCCCACCTGATAGAACAGCATGACGGCCACAGCCTCGCCGTATTCCCCGCAGCCATAGGCACCTGCGGTGGCCACCACCATCAGGAACTGCTCATCAAAGATCTGTCCGTGACCAATCCCCCGGGCCGCCTTATAAACCACATCCCAGCCCACCAGCGCATAGGGCACCAGAGAGCCGATCAGTTCCACGTACCAAGGTGCTGAAACCAGGTGAAACACTACCAGGAACACTGCGTACAGAGCACCGCCGCAGAGAATCCGAATCAGCGTTTGCTTCTGTTTTTTTGTCATTGGCCGCTCCTCAGATCAAAATCGTGCAGTCCGGCTCAACCTTTTTGCAGACCTGCACGCACTCCTGAAGGATCTCATCAAACCTGGCATCTTCGGCATCCAGCGTCAGCTTCTGGGTCATAAAGCTGACAGAGGCGTCCTTGACGCCGGGAATCTTCTTAATGGCAGTCTCCATTTTGGCGGCGCAGTGGGCACAGTCCAAATCTACCAGCTTAAATTTCTTTTTCATGACAATCTCCTCCCGAATCATTTTTATAACACATGAGCATTTGTTCATATGTTGATTATAGCAGGCTTTCCTGGTTTGTCAA
>CAZVVH010000124.1:0-6662 GCA_964630475.1 uncultured Oscillospiraceae bacterium
GTAAAACCTCCAATATGGTGCTTCTATTCTACTCCATATCGGAGGTTTACACAAACTTTGGGATGGTCTCTTAAATTTGTTAATTCATCCCCCAAGGCAGAAAATTCTGTGCCGGATATTCTTTGCTCTTATAAATAACCGAACAGCCCCCGGACGGAAACCTCCCCGGATGTGACGGTCTCCCGCCTGCCATCGGGGTGGCGGACAATCAGTCCGAAATTCCGGTCAATGTCCTCCGCCACAGCTGTCTCTTCCCCACCACGGCGAAGCAGGCGGACCTCCTTCCCTAAGGTCAAGCAGTTTCGGCGATAGCGCTCCCAGTAGTCCCCGCCTCCCTGGAGCCAGGTCTCATACATCCTCTCCAAGGAGTTAATCAGCCCGGCGGCAAGTTGCCCCCGGCTGACCTTCATTCCGGTCTCCAATGTCAGAGAGGTGGCAATATCCCGCAGCTCTTCAGGGAAATCCTCCGCCTGCTGGCACACGTTGATGCCGACGCCGGTCACCAGGTATTGCAGATTTCCGGTCTCCCCTTCCACCGACATCTCGGTCAAGATCCCAGCCAGCTTTTTGCCCCCCAACACAATGTCATTGGTCCACTTAATGCCAGGCAACACGCCGCAGGCAGCTTCAATCCCCTCGCAGATGGCCACAGCCACATAGGCAGTCAGATTCACCGTCTCCGCTGGGGGAACGTCCGGCCGATAGAGCATGGTTAGATAAATCCCTGCATCCTTGGGTGACTGGAAACTCCGCCCCAGGCGGCCCCGGCCTCCGGTCTGCTCATTTGCCACAATGGCGGTGCGATCCGCGCCCCCCTCCATGGCCAGCTTTTTCGCATAGGTATTGGTGGAGTCCACCTGCTCCAGGCAGATCAGATGCTCTCTGGCGTACTGACTGTGCAGATGAGGCAGAATCTCCCCCTCCGTCAACCGGTTGGGCGATTCCACCAACTGATAGCCCCTTCGGGTCACTGAATGAATTTCATAGCCCTCCTGGCGCAGGCCCTCAATGGCCTTCCACACCGCCGCCCGGCTGATGCCCAGCTTTTCACTCATGCGCTCGCCGCTGATATAGCCCCCCCGGGCCTCTGTCAAAAGGGACAGCACCTTCTGTTTGCTCATACCCCTGGACCTCCTTGTACTTTGGCCCCATTATAAGGCATTTCCCGGAAATTGTAAATCACTTTCAAAATACAGTTGACAATCCCAGGATTTTGCAGTAGAGTATTGTAAACCAATCAAAATCTAAAGTTTACAATTGCTCTGGAGGTTTCCCATCATGAAAAGCAAAATCCCAACCAAGCAGCTTGTCCTTACCGCCCTCTTTGCTGCCCTGACCGCAGTGGGTGCGTTTATCAAGATCCCCACCCCCTGGTCGGCCTTTACCCTCCAGGTGTTTTTCGTCTTTATGGCTGGCGTTCTGCTGGGACCGAAGTACGCCCTTCTCTCTCAGGTGGTCTACGTGGGCCTGGGCCTGGTGGGGCTGCCCATTTTCACTCAAGGCGGCGGTTTCAGCTATATCTTTGTGCCCTCCTTCGGATTTCTTCTCAGCTACATTCCCGCCTCCTGGGTGGTTGGCATCCTGACCAGAAAGAACGCCTCCTTTGTCCGGGTAGTTCTGGCCTGTGTGGCCGGTCTGGCTGTGATCTATCTGATCAGTATGCCCTACATGGCTCTGATTCTCAATGTCTATCTGGGCCAGGGGATGTCCGTCTCCGCCATTCTCTGGGCAGGCATGATTCCCTTCCTCCCCTATGACGCCCTGAAGATTGTGGTCACCGCCGTGCTGGCCAAACCCCTGGTGCCCGCGCTGAAGAAAATCAGCGCCGGCTCCCGCTGAGCGGGACTGTCGTTTTCTTCTTGTTTCCGCTCCCTCTCTATGATAAAATAAGCCTATAGAACAAAGCTCCATAGGCTTATTTTGTAGGAGGAAAGGATTATGGCAGACTCCAGCGTTCTGCAGCGGATGATTACGGCAAACCAATGGGACATCTTTCAGCCCCTGATGGATCAGGTGCAGGCTTGGCAATACTGGCCCCTGTTCACCCATGCCTTGAACAGCCTGAAGCGCCAGGCCCTTTACACCAGCCTGGTCCACGGCGAGGGCCATATTGAGCGAACCCTCCTCCACGGTGCCTTCTGCGCCATGGCCGAAGGGTTGGGCAAGGCAGATACCGCTCTCCTGCTGGACGCCTGTTCCTATCACGATGTGGGTCGGATCAACGACTGGTATGACGAAGAGCATGGGCATCGCTCCGCCCAGCGGATCGGAGAACTGACCGGCCGCACCGGCCAGGAGCTAATCATGCTCCAGGCAGTGGTGGACGCCCATTCCCGAAAGGATGACGCCATGGAGCAAACGCTGGAAAGCTACCACCCCGCCGACTATCCCCGCACCCTGGTGCTGGCCCAGCTGCTGAAGGACGCGGACGGTTTAGACCGCGTCCGCATCCACGATTTGAAAACCCGCTATCTTCGCCGCAACGCTTCGGTGCAGCGGGCAGACTTCGCCTTCTATCTGTACAGCCGCTATGAGCTGGCCCTCTCTCTGGGGCTGCCCTTCTCTAAGGGAGAAATGTGAAATCACCTGCAAACACCAGCGAAGCTTCCCGGCATTTCACAGGCAAAATTTGTCAATCTATGCATATCAAGGAGGCTGTGCCGATGCACAGCCTCCCCTCTTTTTTGCGCTTTGGGCGTCATAAACAGCCCTTTGGTTGTATCAATTGGCTCCCGTTTTCACTCATGGAACTGCGAAAAGTAATCGTAAAAGGGCAGCAACCAGCGAAAGTCAGAGACGACCTCCTCCACCAGCTCCGGTGTATAGAGCTTGCTGCCCTCCGGCTCCCGATAGCTGCTGACATCCAGACTCTTTCGATTGAACCAGGGCTGAAGCAGCTGGCTGACCTGGCCCTTACTTCGCTTGTATTCTGGTCCCCCCAGCTGAAAAAGCGTCTGGCTGTTCAGCTTGCTTGCCAGTTCTTCCAGCGGTTCCGGATCCCGGAGAATCTCCTGACGATACTTCTCCATCAGGGCCGGCCTGCTGCAATAAAAGTCCATGCCGGTGGAATAGCCCGGACCCTCGATGGCAAAATACAGGCAGGGAGAAATGCTCCACTCCATGCCCGGTGCCCGCAGGGAAAACCACAGGGTTGTCTTATAGGGGCCATCCTTTCTGGGGATGCGGACATCCCGATAGATTCTCGTGACCTTGCAGTTGAACTGCCTGGCCGGGAACTCCTCTATCATGCGGTCCTGCACCTCATAGGCCAGCTCCTTCAGCGGCTCATAAACCTGCTTCACATAGAGGGGTTTGTGGGGCATGAACCACTCCCGGCTGTTATTCAGGCGGATGCCCCATAAGAATTCGTTGGTTTCCGGTGTAAACCCCTGAAACATAGCGATCCTGCTCCTTGTTGTTTACTGATTCTGTCCCGTTGGAGACTCCGCCGGGCTTTCCGGCGTAGCAGGCTCCTCCACAGGAGTGGAGGTCGCCGGCGTTTCAGAGACAGCGGGAGACTCGGAAACTGCGGGGGATTCCGACACCACAGGGGATTCGGACACGGTAGGAGACTCAGAAACCGCAGGGGTCTCCGTCTGTGCAGAGGCCACGCCCACCAGCACCACCTTGTCCCGAACCCGGTAGGTTGTGTTATTCTCCACATTAGAGGAGATCAAATTGCCGTCAGCATCATACAGGTTGCGGTAAACCGTAACGCTCATGCCGTTGTAGCCGCTGGTCTTGGTCTGGGTCTCGCCAGCTGCCAGCTCGGTGGTGTTTTCGTAGATGGTCTTATAAGAGGACGTGGAATTCACCTTATTGGTCATCTCCACATAGTTTCCGGTCAGGTTGGTGCCATAAATAGAGACAGATAGCTTGGCGTCCGCATAAGACATGATAATCTTGACAGGATACTCAGTATCGTTGCGAAACTGGAAGTCCAGGCTGCCGTAGGAGACCGTGGCATCCATGCCATAGGGCATATAAGAGCAAATAAAGGAGTGGGAGTGGCGCTCCACAATCTCCATATTGGCCCGCAGAGCGGCCAGGTAGATGGTGGAGGAACCCTGGCAGACGCCGCCGCCCACGGTGTTCACCGTCTGGCCGGAGACATAGGAGGGCGCCTCCTTAAAGCCCCGGGCGGTGGTGCGCTCTCCCACAACGCCGTTGTAGGAGAAGGTTTCGCCGGGGTTCAGGATGGTTCCGGTGACATACTCCGCCACCTTGGCCACATTGGAACGCCGGCTGGAGGACCCGCTCACATTGGAACTGGCAGTACCCAGCAGATCCCGGAAGAGCAGCTCGTTCAGCTTTTCGGTGGTGATCTCCGGATCGGTCAGCGTCAGGTCAATGGCCACCTGGTTGCCCTCCTCCGCGGCTTCCAGCCGCACCTGGGCCACCTCCGTGTCAAAGCTGACGCCCTGCACCGAGCTGACAATACTGCCGTCAGAATTGCAGCTTGCATTGACCGGATCAGCATAGATCTCCTGATAGGCCGCCTGCAAATTGAAGGTCTCCGGCGCTGTCACCGTCAGCGGGCACTGGATCACATCGTCAAAATTGCCCGCCTCCAGGGCGAACAGCACCTCCGCCTTGAGCTGTTCTTCATCCACAGCCCAGCCGGAAACTCCTTTGGTAAACACGATCTGGGTATCTGTCAATTCATATGTAGTGGGCACCGCCGCCTGGTCCGTGGCGGCAATCGCCTCCGACAGGTCGTCAAAGACCTGATCCAGGTTGGTAAAGGTCACCGCCCCGGCGGCGTCCACCGTGGTCTCTCCCATCAGGGACTTTAAATAAGCCGTGCCGCCGCTCAAAAATCCCCCTGGCTGGCTCTCTGTAAAAGCCTTGTCCACGGCCAAAGCACTGTCCACCTGGACAAAGTCAGCCACACGCAGCGCCACAGATTCCTCTCCTACTAAAACGGTCAGGGTCTGATCCGCATAATCCCGAAGGACCTGCTCCTGGATGGTGGACTCCGCCTCCTGCCGGTTCATGCCGCCCAGATTGACACCCAGCACATAGGTGTTGGGCAGAAGGGTTTCCGCATTCGCTTTGACACAGAGAATCCCATAGCCGCCGCAGCCAACTATGACAATGCCCAAACCCACGCACGAAGCGATGATCTTTCTCTGTCTTGCCATCCTCTTCTGCTTTCTTGTTTTCGTTTTCGCCATGCTCATCCTCCAATTCAAATGGGCTGTTGGTTATGATTATACAACTTGTGTATTTATTATACCTGAATTTAATTTTTTTGCAATATGTTCAGAGAATACTTTGCTTTATCTGAAATTTCATGTATAATGGCTACAAATGAAAAACACCCGGATTCGCTCTTCCTGGAGGTTCTTATGTCGTCAAATCGTGGAAACAACCAGAATGATAACAATATCGGTCAATGGATCGGCATTTTTATTGTGCTGTGTGCCTGCTGGCCCCTAGGCCTGATCCTGGCCGCTATCAAATTATATAGAATGTATGAGGCCAGACAGGACTCCCGCAGCCGGAACAGGTGGACTCAGAGCCAGAGGCAGTGGCAGCAGGGCTGGACCCCCCAGCACCAGCAGGCAGATGACTATCAGCCGCAGGCCCCTCAGCAGAACCGCTATCAGGCCGCCAATGAGCCAAAGCGCCAGCGTCTCATTGCCAAGCTTATCAGCCCCAAGGGGGGAAGATGGCTGTTCACCGGCGGCTCCATTACCCTGGCGGTGGGCGTCCTCTGCGGAATCATGGATTTGATGGACAATCTGTGGATGATCTCTGCCGGCATGGCGTTGGATCTGATCTCGGAACTGAATGGCGTGTTTTTCCTCATGGCAGTGGGCGGCGCCCTGATGTACATTGGACGCCAAAAGACAAAGAAAGCCCGAAAATATCGGGAATATTTTGCCATCATCGGAAACCAGAACGCCGTCAGTCTGCGCCAGCTCTCCAACACCACCAGCACAGAATTCCAGGACCTCTGTGACGATCTGACCGTGCTGCTGGAGAAGGGCGCCTTTGGCCCCAACGCCTATCTGGATCTGTCCACCCAGCATCTGATCCTGAACGCCGACGGCGCCAGGGAGGTGGAAAACAAGGCCAGGGCCTCTGCCCAGGCGGCCGCGGACGCCGCGGCCCAGCGCGCACAGGAGGAGGATCCCTCCGCTGCCCTCCTCAAGGAGATCCGCCGGGTCAACGACCAGATTCCCGATCCCCGGTTGTCTGCTCAGATTGACCGCATTGAGGAGATCACCCGCCAGATTCTGCAATACCAGAAAAATCATCCGGAGAAGGCCCCGCAGCTCCACTCCTTCCTCTCCTATTACCTGCCCACCACCTTAAAAATTCTCAATGCCTATGCGGACATGGAGAAGCAGTCCATTCAGGGCCGCAATATCACTGAGACCCGGCTCCGTATTGAGAAGATGATGGATAAGGTGGTCAGCGGCTTTGAAACTCAGCTGGATCAGCTGTACGCCGGAGACCGCATGGACATCACCAGCGATATCTCCGTGTTGGAACAGATGATGGCCCAGGATGGCCTGACCAACGACTTTGATTTGGGCGGTATGGCTGCCCAGTCCAAGTCCGAATGACCAAGCTTCACAGCCCATCCGCCGCGGACAATGAATATTACGGGGCGGCAGAGCCGCCTGTCCGGTGGTGGCGGAGCCACCTGT
>CAZVVH010000125.1:0-6655 GCA_964630475.1 uncultured Oscillospiraceae bacterium
TAATTACGGTTGGTTTTCCTTCCGGAAGTTATTCTCCATACCCCTGGGGGTTCCGGCTCTGCCAGCGGAAGCTGTCCCGGCACATATCCACCAGGGTGTGCTCCGCCTTCCAGCCCAGCTCCTCCGCGCTCTTCTTCGGGTCGGCGTAGCAGGTGGGCAAGTCGCCCGGGCGGCGGGGGGTAATCTCATAGGGGACCTTAACACCATTGGCCTCCTCAAAGGCGTGGACCATATCCAGTACGCTGTAACCGATGCCGGTGCCCAGGTTAAACACGCTCTCTCCCTTGTGGCTCATCAGATAGTCAATGGCCGCCACATGGCCCCGGGCCAGATCCACCACGTGGATATAGTCGCGAACACCGGTGCCGTCCGGAGTGGGATAATCGTTGCCAAACACGGACAAATGATCCCGGCGGCCAATGGCCACCTGGGAAATATAAGGCATCAGATTGTTGGGAATCCCCTTGGGGTCCTCACCAATGGTGCCGCTCTCATGGGCGCCAACCGGGTTGAAGTAGCGCAGAAGCACCACGCTCCACTCCGGATCAGCCTTGGCGATGTCCCGCAGAATCTGCTCGCCAAAATACTTGGTCCATCCATAGGGATTGGTGCAGCTGCCTGTCTTGGAGGCCTCGGTCAATGGCATTTCATTGTCCCCGGAGTAAACCGTTGCGGAGGATGAGAAGATCAGGTTCTTGCATCCGTATTGATCCATAACCCGGCAAAGGGTGATGGTGGAATTCAAATTGTTATCATAATAGAGCATGGGCTTCTGGACGCTTTCGCCCACGGCCTTCAGCCCTGCGAAGTGAATCACGCAATCAATGTGGTGCTTCTCAAAGACGGCGGACAGCTTCTCCTCGTCGCGGACATCCAGTTCGTAGAAAACGGGGGTTTTGCCGGTGATGGCGGCAACGCGCTTGGCGGACTCGGTCTTGGAATTGACCAGATTATCCACGATCACCACGTCCATCCCCTGGTTCAGCAGTTCTACACAGGTATGGCTGCCAATATAGCCCATACCTCCGGTCACTAAAACAGTCATTTTCTTGCTTCCTCCTTTATAATTTGAGCCATTTCAGCCCAATGTTTCTCCATTTCGGAGACCGTGCGGCAGCGGCCCGGGGCGACGGCCAACCTACTCAGGCCGTTCTCATCCCCGGCAGCTTTATGAAGAAATTTTATCACCAAAAGCAGCCCCCGTCAATGGATGAAAAAGAATCGGGTTTGCAGCCGTCGGCGGAAGCATCGGGAGCCAAAGTGATAAACGGGAGCTGGACGCGCTGCCGGGGGTGCTTTCGGTCCGCGTCAGCGACGGCTCCCACTGGGTGGCTGTGGATTTTGACACCGCAGGCGTCCAGGTCTGGCACATTGAAAAACAGTTGGAAAAGCTGGGCTGTCAGGTTCTCCATTCCGGCCTGGACAACCATATCATGTAGGCGGCAGAATAGATGCCGAAGCAGGATCAGCGGAAGCTCCAGGAAAAGGCAGAGGGAACCGCGCCACTGAAAAACCAAAATCCCAATCAACATCACAACAGTAAAAAAGTAGCTCTTGGCCCCAACACCAAGAGATAGTGGAAAGCATTTAAATCTATGCTTGAGCTTGTCGAAAAACTCGACAAGCTCTCGGGCTGTAGAAAAAGACCCTTTTGAAAATTTGGCCTGCAAGAGCCTCGCAGACTAAATTTTACGGCAAGGAGAATCGGCCCTCAAAGGAAGCGAAAACCATTCCTTTTGAGGGCCGGTTTTTGTGCGCTATTTTGCAGCAGCCCCTTTGAACGTCCCCCGGATTCGTCCGCCACTCAGAAGCTGGTCCGATACAGAGGGATCACATTGATAACCGGCTCCTCATAGGGGTGAATGCGCTTCACCGTCTCCACCGTCTCGTCCACCCGCTGGGTGCGGCAAGTGACCTCCACCTTCAGCTCCGGCTCTGCGCTGATTTCTCCGATGCTCCCCAAATAAGGATTGGTCCCCTCCAGGGGCCGCCAGCAGCCGGTGACCGGGCTGTAAGAGAGGCAGCAGTCATAATGGCCGATGTGCCCGGCGTCCACCTCCTGCAGTGCCCGCTGCAGCGGGGCCAGGTGGGTTTCGGGGATAAAGATCTCCAGCTTGCAATACTGGAACGCGATTGTGTTTGACATATGGTTCCTCCATTGGGAATTTCCCCTCATAACGGTTTACTTTTCCCCGCCCAAATTATAACATAGGGACAACACCAAGTAAACTTGGAACTAAGCTTGTCGAAAAACTCGACAAGCTCTCTCGAAAATGCAAGCATTTTCTCGAATTCAGGCGACTCGTGCCACCAAAAGGTGGCCACTCGCCGCGGCACACCCTGCTGCAGCGCACGCGCTTCGCGCGCACGTTTGCAGGCTGAGAAGTAACAAATCCAAGGCACATGTCCTTGGATTCGTTATGATTTCACTTGTTTCCGTCAGCAAGCTGACGGAACTCTGCGAGGCTCTTGCAGACTAAATTTTCAAAAGTGTCTTTTTCTACAGCCTGACTTTCCCACGGGGAATGAATTGCACCCTTTTTTTCGTTTGAATCGTTTATATAACAGAGAGATTCCTCTCCGATACATGTATCCGTGACTGTCACAAGCTCAGGAAGTGGAGGTAGCCATGTCCAAACTGTACGCCGGTATCACCTATGAGGATGCCGTTCACCTTTATGCAAATGATGTCACCCGCGTCTGTATGCTCCAGGTCAAAAATCCGGAGGACGCCAAGGACTGCTTTCAGAATGTCTTTCTCAAGCTCTACCTGACGGACACCCTGTTCAGCAATCAGGCCCATTTGAAGTCCTGGCTGATCCGGGTGGCTATCAATGAGTGCCGGGACTTTCACCGGTCCTTTTGGGTCCGAAAGATTGAACTGGGCTACCCCAAAGAGGGGCAGGAGGTGGCCGACCCCCAGACTTGCTTTCGCTGCAGTGAGGACTGCATTCTCCTAATGGAGCAGCTCAGGCGGCTGCCCGCCCGCTACCGCCAGGTGCTCTACCTCTATTATTATGAGGAGTACACCACGCCGGAGATCGCCGGCCTGCTGGGAATCAGCATAAACACGGTGAAATCTCGGCTCCGGCGGGGCCGGGACAAGCTAGCCCAGCCCTTCAAGGCCGAGCAATCCTGAACAACCATCTCAATGTGAAATGGAGGAACCTATGGACTTCAAGGTGTTACATGAAATACAAACCCCAGACAGCTGGATCTCTGAGGCCATTGCCCATCCCAGGAGCAAGCCCCACCGCCCTGTCTATCGAAAGGCGATCATGGCCGCCGCCCTCTGCCTTGCCCTGGTGCTGGCCATGGGCACCGCCGCCGCTGTCTCTTCGGATTTTCGCAGCTGGCTCCTGGGCCGCTTCGGTGAGGAGGCCATCAGCGCCAACGTGACCCGGCTTGCCCTGCCCCAGAACCTGCTGGAAATCCAGGACGGCTTTCTGGCGGTCGGCGAGGAAGGCGGTGAGATCACCGTTTACACCCTGGATGGGATCGACCTCTCCCCCTGTGAGCCGGTCTCCCTGGAAGGAACCCTGACCTATCAGGGGGAGCCTTATCCCTATTCCCTGCAATATGTCCGCCGGGGCAGTCAAGTCTATGCCTGGGACTGCCAGGGCGGGGCGCTGAAGCTGAGCGGCTATGACGAGGACACCGGAATTCTCTGGTTGGAAGCCGGAAATCTGCGCAACAGCTATTATCTGGACTATGCCACCTCCACTCTAACGCCAGTGATCGACCCGTCCCAGTTTTCCCAGCTGCTCTCCCAAACCTACCTCTGGGACGACGGAGGGGTGATGCGAGAGGGCTATGTAAAGCTGGCAGATGAGGTGCAGGTGTCGCGGGACGGCTCCTATCTTCTCTTCGGCTCCAACGTGGATTGTCTGACGGATTTCGCCGGCCAATATCAGCCCGATGCCCGGGAGTGGTTCGTTCAGGACGTCAAAACCGGGGAAGTGACAAAGCTCCCCGATGAGATCCCCGGCAATCTCCACGTGGATGAAATTGGTTTCCTAGACGGCTCTCACATCAGCATCGGCCTGCTGGAGGACGGTCAGCCCGCCGTCTACGACTGCCAGACCGGGGAATTGACCCCGCTGGGCGGCATGCCTGGTGCTGACTTTGGAAATACACTGATCTATGACATCGGCGTCCAGGATGGCCAGAACCGGTTTCAAGACCTGCTCACCGGGACAATCTATGAGCTTCCGGCGGGCAGCTCCGGTATCACCGGAGTGAGCAAGGACCGCCGGCTGATCTACCAGCTGTCGGAAACCGCCTCCCAGATCTATTTGACCGACACCCACACTCTCCTAACCGTGGAGGAGACATTCTCCGATCTCTCCCAACTGGACGGTGTGGTATCCCTGGGAGAGGGGCGTTATCTGTTCCTTGGCATCCAGAACGACATAGAAACCGGCTGGCTGGTGGAGATTACCGGCAGCTGACTGCTGTCCTAACGGGGGCTGTCTCACAAAAAGGTGAGGCAGCCTCTGTTGCTTTCCTGTTTTATACTGTTTCTCAATGAAACGCTTTCCTCGGGAAACAGTATTAGGGATTGTCCCCCTAGGCGACGGTTACAGCCCCTCCGCTGCCCGGCAAATTTCGTTTTCTGTCCTCCCTCATTTTTCCTGTTCCTTTCATCATATCTGTGATATAATAATGAAATCTATAAGATTCTTTCGAGGTGACCCAACATGAGGATGATGGTTCTGGACGGAAATTCCATTGTCAACCGGGCGTATTACGGCGTAAAACCCCTGTCCACCCGGGACGGGCTGTATACCAACGCAATTTTTGGCTTTTTGAATATCCTGCAAAAGCTGCTGGAGGAGGACAAGCCGGAGGGCCTCTGCATTACCTTTGACCAAAAGGCCCCCACCTTCCGCCATGAGGCCTTTGCCGCCTACAAGGCCCAGCGGAAGGGAATGCCTGAGGAGCTGGCCATGCAGCTGCCGGTGCTGAAAGAGGTGCTGGCCGCCATGAACATCCCCATGTATGCCATGGATGGGTGGGAAGCCGATGATCTCATGGGCACCATCTCCCGGAAGTGCCAGGAGGCAGGCTGGGACTGCGTGCTGGTCACCGGGGACAAGGACTCCCTGCAGCTGGTCACCGAGGAGACCCACGTGAAAATCGTGGTCTCCCGCATGGGCCAAACCACCACCCGGGAGGCAACCCCCGCCCTGTTCCGGGAGGAATACGGCTTTGACCCCATCCATCTCATCGACCTGAAAGCCCTGATGGGAGATACCTCAGACAACTATCCCGGCGTCCCCGGCATCGGGGAAAAGACTGCCATGGGGCTGATTCAGACCTATGGCTCTGTGGAAAATCTGTATGCCAGCTTTGAAACGGCGGATTTAAAGCCCGCCCAGCGGAAAAAGCTGGACCAGGGCCGGGATTCCGCCCGGCTGTGCTATGACCTGGCCACCATCCGTACCGACGCGCCTTTGGAATTTGATCCCCAGGACAACCTAATCAAAGAATGGGATCGAGATACCCTTTATCAGCTGTTTTTGCGGCTGGAATTCACCAAGCTGATTGCCAAATACGGCCTGGAGCCGGAGGCCCAGGTGCACGATGTCCCGGACTATACCGTGGAGACGGAGAACGTCACCGACCCCCAGCGGCTCACGGAACTGCTGGTGGAGTGGAAGGGCGCCGAGCACGTCTTTTGCCTGGCGCTGCCCAGTCTGGATGGCGTAGCTGTACAGTGGGAGGTTTCTGATACTCTGGGCCGGGCCGCTTTCGTCTATCAGCCCGACCTGGGGGAGGCTTACAACACCTTTTTAAAGGTGTTCTTCAGCGGCGCGGTGAAAAAGATCAGCCACGACGTCAAACCCCTGATGAACCAGCTGCTGGGGGAAGGGCTGTCCACCAACGGCTTTGTCTTTGACACCGCCCTGGCCGCCTACCTCCTCTCCCCCACTGATGGCAGCTACAACCTGCGCAAGCTGTTTGTCTCCTATTTCAACTGCGAGATCCAGCCCCAGGCGGACTACAAGTCGGAGGACGCCTTCGCCCCTATGCTGGACCCCTCTGCCCGGGTTCTGGCTGAAAACGCCTTCCACGCGGAGGTCTCCGCTGTGGAGGCCCTCTATGAGGTCCTGGAACCGGAGCTGAAAGCTCAAGGAATGTACACCCTGCTGACCGACATGGAGCTGCCTCTTTGCTCTGTGCTGGCGGAAATGGAGCGGGCCGGTGTGCTGGTGGATCGTCAGTCCTTGGCCGACTTTGGTGTTATGCTGGACGCAGGCATCCAACGGTCCCAAGGGGAGATCTATCGCTATGCGGGGAGGGAGTTCAATATCAACTCCCCCAAACAATTGGGAGTGGTGCTCTTTGAGGATTTGGGCCTGCCCCCGCTGAAAAAAACCAAAACCGGTTACTCCACCAATGCGGAGATTCTGGAAAAGCTGCGCTTCCGCCACCCCATTGTGGAGCAGATCCTGGAGTACCGCCAGCTGTCCAAGCTGAAATCCACCTATGTGGACGGACTTTTGAAGGAGATCGGCCCCAATGGCCGCATCCACACCTCCTTCCAGAACACCGTCACCGCCACCGGGCGGCTGTCCTCCACCGAGCCGAACTTGCAAAACATTCCCGTCCGCACCCCCCTGGGGGCGGAGATGCGGAAGATGTTCATTGC
>CAZVVH010000126.1:0-6593 GCA_964630475.1 uncultured Oscillospiraceae bacterium
CGACTGGGTGCTCAACGGCTCCAAGATCTTCATCACCAACGCCGGCTTTGCCGACGTGTTCATCATCATCGCCGTCACCGGCACCGTACTGGACAAGAAGGGCCGCAAGTCCAAGGAGATCTCCGCCTTTATCGTGGAGCGCACTGACCCCGGCTTCTCCGTGGGCAAGCACGAGAAGAAGATGGGTATCCGCGGCTCCTCCACCTGCGAGCTGATTATGGAGAACTGCATCGTGCCCAAGGCAAATATGCTGGGCAAGGAGAACAAGGGCTTCAACCTGGCCATGGCTACCCTGAACGGCGGCCGTATCGGCATTGCAGCTCAGGCTCTGGGCCTGGCCGAGGGTGCTCTGGACGAGACCATCAAGTATGTCAAGGAGCGCAAGCAGTTTGGTAAGTCCATCTTTAAGCAGCAGAATACACAGTTCCAGCTGGCTGACATGGTGGCCCGTGTGGAGTCCGCCAAGTGGATGGTCTACAAGGCAGCGCTGACCAAGCAGGCTGGCCAGAACTATGCCGTTGACGCGGCAAAGGCAAAGCTGATCGCTGCTGAGACCGCTATGGCTGTCACCACCAAGTGCGTCCAGCTCTTCGGCGGCTATGGTTACACCCGTGACTATCCCGTGGAGCGCATGATGCGTGACGCCAAGATCACTGAGATTTACGAAGGCACCAGCGAAGTCCAGCGCATGGTCATCGCAGGTTCTCTGTAATATAGGAGGCTTACTTAGATATGAAAATTGTTGTTTGCATGAAGCAGGTGCCGGACACCACTGAGGTCAAGATCGACCCTGTTACCAATACCCTGATCCGTGACGGCGTTCCTGCCATTATCAACCCCGACGATAAGTGCGGCATCGAGGCTGCCCTGCAGATCAAGGAGCAGATTCCCGACACCACCATTACCGTTATCACCATGGGCATCCCCTCCGCTGAGATTGCCCTGCGTGAGGCCCTGGCTATGGGCTGCGACGAGGCTGTTCTGCTGACAGACCGCAAGCTGGGCGGCGCGGATACCTGGGCAACCTCCTCCGCCATCGCTGGCGCTGTCAAGAAGCTGGGCGCGGACCTGGTGGTCTGTGGCCGTCAGGCCATCGACGGCGACACCGCACAGGTGGGCGTTCAGATCGCCATCCACCTGGGCATTCCTGTCACTACCTATGTGGAGAAGCTGGTTGACGTGAATGAGCAGTCCATCACCGTACAGCGTCAGTACGAGGACCGTTATCAGACCGTCCGTATGAACTATCCCTGCCTGATCACCGCCATCGGCGATCTGAACCAGCCCCGTTACATGTCCGTGGGCGGCTGCTTTGACGCATATCAGAAGGAAATCAAGATTATGACCTATGCGGACATCGCAGATGTCGTTGACGAGAGCAATGTGGGCCTGAAAGGCTCCCCCACCTATGTGGCCGTTTCCACCACCAAGGAAGCCAAGGGCGCCGGCGAGATTCTGAAGGATCTGACCGCTGACGAGGCTGTTGCTGCGATCGTCGAGAGACTGGCTGCCAAGCACATCATTTGATGGAGGATACCGAATTATGAGCAAGAATGTTTTTGTTTTCGCTGAGCAGCGCGATGGTGAAATCCAGAAGGTTGCTATTGAGCTGGTGGGCAAGGCCCGCGAGCTGGCTGATGCTCTGGGCCAGGAGGTTGTGGCAGTTCTGCCCGGCTCCGGCATTGAGGCAAAGGCACAGGTTCTGATCGCACACGGTGCGGACCGGGTGATCGTGGCCGATTATCCCATGCTGGCTGAGTATTCCACCAAGCCCTACACCCAGGTTATGGCAAAGGTCATCGCCGACTATCAGCCCGAGATCGTCCTCTTCGGCGCTTCCTCCATTGGCCGTGATCTGGCGCCCTCTGTCTCTGCCACCGTCCACACCGGCCTGACTGCGGACTGCACCGGCCTGGCCATTGGTGATGTGGAAAAGACTGCCAACAACGCGGCGGACAAGGCTTCCATGGAGGCCAAGATTGCCGAGCTGGGCCAGGACGTTACCGTTGCGGACAACAGCAAAGTGATGAACGTCAAGGGTAATGAAATTGTCATTGTCAATGTGAAGTATACCTATCATAAGCAGCTGCGCATGACCCGTCCCGCCTTCGGCGGCAATATCATCGCCACCATCGCCTGCCTGCAGCATCGGCCCCAGATGGCCACCGTCCGTCCCGGCGTGATGCAGGCCCTGCCTGCGGATGAGACCCGCACCGGCGAGGTTATCAAGCTGGAGCTGGAGCTGACCAACAATGTTGAGGTTCTGGAGACCGTCAAGTCCGGCAAGGCCTCCAAGGACATCACCGAGGAGAAGATCCTGGTGTCTGCTGGCCGTGGCATGGGCTCTGCTGAGAACATTCAGATGGTGGAAGATCTGGCAGCTGTCCTGGGCGGCGGCGTTGCAGGCTCCCGTGCTGTCATTGACGCGGGCTGGATGGAGAAGGACCGTCAGGTGGGACAGACCGGCAAGACCGTCCGTCCCGAGCTGTATGTGGCCTGCGGCATCTCCGGCGCCATTCAGCATGCCGCCGGTATGGAAGGCTCCGACTACATCATTGCTATCAACAAGGAAGAGTCCGCGGCCATCTTCGACATCGCTGACCTGGGCATCCTGGGTGATGTGAAGGTGATCCTGCCCAAGCTGACTGAGGCCATCAAGAAGTACAAGGCTGAACAGGCTGCCCAGTAATAGCCCGACGCCTTTGCTGTAAAGCGGTTTTAAGCATCAACGGCCACCGTATTTGCGGTGGCCGTTTTGTTGTCACAAAATTTTCCATGCAGGACTCTGTGAAGCAAGGCTTGCGGCCAGCCAAGCGAGAGCTTTTACGCCGCTGCGAGGTACAAAAGTAACGGTATTTTTGTGTATTAGGAGTGTGAGGATCCATGTACTGGCATCTGTTCTTTGCCGCCTTTGCGGCCTATTTTATGAAGGGACTGTGCGGCTTCGCCAATACCCTGGTGTTTTCCACCATCCTCTCCTTTCGGGAAAATAACCTGAATATCACCCCAGTGGACCTGCTTCTCTGCTATCCCGCCAATCTGGTCATGGCCTTCCGGGAGCGGAAAAGTATCCGCGGAAAGCGGTATCTGGCGTTGGCGGCCATGATGATGGCCGGTGCGGTGCCTGGCATGCTGTTCTTGAAGCTGGGAAATGCCGGGGCGGTCAAGGTGTTCTTCGGCGTTGTGGTGCTGGTGGTGGCGGTGCAATTGCTCGTCAAGGAGCAGAAACAGCGGCGCTTTACCCCCAATAAGGTGGTTATGGCGGTGCTGGGAGTGCTGTCGGGACTGCTCTGCGGCCTGTTCGGTATTGGCGCCCTGCTGGGAGCCTACCTCAGCGGCATTTCCGAGAGCACCTCAGAATTCAAGGGGACCTTTTCCGCTGTCTGCGCCATTGAAAATACCTTCCGTATCCTCGGCTATGTGGGGCTTGGGATTCTCACCCCGGCCATTGTGAAACAGGCGGTGTTCCTGCTGCCGGGGGCAGCCTTGGGCATGGGAATTGGCATGGCAGCCGCTGGGAAGCTGCCGGAGAAGTGGATCAAGCTGGTGGTGATCCTGCTGCTGATGCTGTCCGGGCTTTCTCTGGTGGTGACAAATCTGATTTGACCCTCCCTTTTTATCCTCAAAAAGGCGAAAATCCATTCTTGCCAAAGGACAGTATAAGAAAAAATTAAAAAAATAGACAAAACCCTGTGGTATACTGAGAGAAAAGGAGGGAATACAATGCTGGATCGACTGCCTATGTATGCAGAGGACTTTCTGCCCATCTGCATCATTCTGCTGGTAATCTGCCTGCTGGAGTGGGTCATCGGCCATGTATGGGGCTACAAATCCAGCTTCTCCCATCAGGTGCTGAAGCTGGTTTTCGCAGCCTATCTGCTCGTTATCTTTCAGACCACGGTGTCTCTGTCCAGCCTTTGGGTCACGCTGCGGTCCGGCGGACTGACCGTTAAGGGCAGCCAGATGTGGGAACCCTTCCATGAGATCCGGAGGTTCTGGAACTATGGCAGCGAAGAGGAGATCCTGTTCAATTTGGTGGGCAATGTGCTGGCCTTTATACCCATGGGGGTGCTGCCGCCGCTGCTGTGGAAGTGGTGCCGCTGGCCCTGGGGAATTCTGCCCTGGGCGGTGATCCCCTCCTGCGTCATTGAGGCCTGTCAGTTGTTCACGCCTCGAACCACCTCAGTGGACGACGTGATTTTAAATGCCTGCGGTGTGCTCATCGGCTACCTGTTCTTCTGGTTCCTGCGGCTCTGCGGCATTGGAAAGAATACCATCTTGCGAAAAAATAACCTGCTGTGATCGTTCACAGCAGGTTTCAGACTGTAGCAAAAGGTACTTTTGAAGATCTGATATGCAAGAGCCTCGCAGAGTTCCGTCAGTTTGCTGACGGAATAAAATGAAATTTGAAATTTTCGGGGACATGTGCCTCGAAAATTTCTCTTCTCATCCTCCAAACGTGCGCGCAGAGCGCGTGCGATGCAGGAGGATGTGGAAATTCGAGAAAATGCTTGCATTTTCGAGAGAGCTTGTCGAGTTTGCTCTATGATGCCTCAGCACAAGGTCTCCAGAAACTCCACCAGATCGTGCTCGTTGTCAAAGGAGTAATCCACCACGGCGGCCAGGGGAGGGGCAATGGGGCGGACACCGCCGAAGCCGATGCCAATATCCGCCAGCTGGCACATGGGCGCATCGTTGGAGCCGTCGCCAATGGCCACGAAGGGGCCGGCGATCTGCCGGGCCACCAGGCCCTTATCCACAATGGAGACCAGCTGTTGAAGCTGGCCATCTTTCACCAGGGTTTTGGAGCAGAACACATGGTCTTCCAAATCCATTCGCTTGACCAGGTCCCGGATCCATACATCCAGGTTTCCGGTGACCACATAGCAGCGGTCCTTGTGCCGGTGGATGAAGTCCATGATCTCCTCATTCAGGGGCATTTTCAAAATGCTTTGATTGACCAGCTCCACATCCACGTGGCTCAGCAGAGCTACCCGGTCAATCAGGCTCCGCCGGAAGGGGATCTTGCCCATCATGGTTTCCTCGGTAATGCGCTGCATCTTCGCAACGGCCTCCTGGCTGATCAGAGAGCTGATCATGGGGATGACTTCCTTCTTGGTAATGGTGGAATCCAGGTCAAATAAAAACAGATAATCACTCATAGCGGCGGTTCCTCCTATGTTCCCTCTGATTTTAGCAGAAAGGGGGACAGGGCGCAAGCGGGAATTTTAAAGGGCGCGGGTTCGAAAAAAGTAAGAAAATCCTCACAAACTATTCATACTTTTGTTCCGATTTATACAAAAACTGCCCGGCAAGCTGTGATATGATAATATCACAGGTAAGAAAAACACCTGGGACGAAAAAACCTCCTCTTCTTTTTTCACAAAATACTGCGGCCCCTCCGGCAATCGCTGGAGCGGGCTGGCAGACCAAAGACTCTGGCCGCTGCGGCCATTTCCATATAAAATTCCCGTCCTGATTGTCGGTCAGGGCGGGAATTTTGACTGTCAAAAGCGATGGTTCTCTTCCGCTGTTCCACTGCAGCGAAGCACCCGGATCAAAGGAAATTAGTCCTCTTTTCGGGAATCATATGAAACAGATAGGGGATCCGGGGCAGGAAGTGCAGCAGGAGCAGACCCAGGATATAGCAGGCGATCAGCTCTCCAAAGCCCACGGTGACGGCGTTCCAGCCCCAGGAAATCCAGAAAGCCTGGGAGCCAAAGTCAGCGGAGGAGAGGGCGATCTCCGCGCCGATGATCCCTGCGTTTGCAATAACCGGGGGCAGGGGGGCAAACCACTTGCGCCGGCATCTGCTGGTCCAGAGGGCGGCCACCAGGGTGGCCAGGGTGCCAAAGACCATGTCCAGCGGATAGGGGGAACCCAGCAGGTTAGCTAGGAAGCAGCCGATGGCCAGGCCGGGGATGGTTTCCGGGAAGAGGAAGGGGAGGACGGTCAGGGCTTCCGAGAAGCGAATCTGAATCGGTCCGTAGGAGAGCATGGGCAGGGCCAAGGTGAGCACCGTGTACAGGGCGGCCACCACCGCGGCCAGGCACAGCTTGCGTAAATTGGTTCGGGAATTGTTCATAGCGTGATACCTCCATTTTTTGTTTAGAGTGCGGTGAACAGGCCGCACAGCGCCGGGATTGACAGTCCCGGCGGTTGGACTGGGTGTGGAAACCAGTCAAAGCTATTATACACAGATGGCCGTAAATATGCAAGAGGGGTATTTACGTTTCGTGCAAAATACACGGAACAGCACCGGAAAAACCGGCCCAGACTGCATAAAACCCGGGTAAAATACGGCAAAACCGAGGCCGGGGGACTTTACTTCCATCCGGTTCTGTGTCATAATATTGCTGTTATTGATCTAAAATCGAATGGAGGACCGCCTCAAGACGGCCTCATTGAGAAAGAAGGAGTTGCAGCATGAGTAAATCTTACATTCCGGAGGGCTACCGCCCTGCCCTGGGACTTTTTGACACCCAGCAGGCCATTGGAACCATCAAGCGCCTGTTTACGGATGCCATCTGCGCGACGCTGAACCTGAGCCGGGTTTCCGCGCCGCTGTTTTTGGAGGCCTCCACCGGCCTGAA
>CAZVVH010000127.1:0-6572 GCA_964630475.1 uncultured Oscillospiraceae bacterium
GGCTTCTCCACGCGGTGATCCGCGATCTGGGAAATGTGGATCAGACCGTCCACGCCGGGAACGATCTCGGCAAACGCGCCAAAGGTCATCAGCTTGACAATACGGACGGGAGCCACATCACCCACGGAATACTTGGCCGTAAAGACAGCCCAAGGCTCCTGGCTGTGATCCTTCATGCCCAGAGAGATCTTCTTCTTCTCGGGATCAGCGGAGATGACATAGACCTCCACGGTATCGCCCACGGAGACAACCTCAGAGGGGTGCTTAATGCGGCTCCAGGACAGGGCGGAGATGTGAACCATGCCGTCCACACCACCGATGTCCACGAATGCGCCGTAAGAGGTCAGGCTCTTGACAACGCCGGTGTACTTCTTGCCAGGCTCAATGGATTCCCAAACGGCGGCAGCTCTTGCAGCGCGCTCCTCAGCGATAACGGCGCGGATGGAACCCACCACACGCCGGCGGGCACGGGTAACCTCGGTGATACGCAGACGAACCTTGGTCCTGACCAAACTCTCCATATCGGCATTGCGGCCCAGGCCGGTTTGAGACGCGGGCACAAACACCCGGATGCCATGGACGTTCACAACGATGCCGCCCTTGTTAGTCTCGGTGACCGTGCCTTCCACAACCGTCTTGTTCTCACGGGCAGCCTCGATGTCATCCCAATTCCTGGCGGAGTCCAAACGCTTCTTAGACAGGGTAGCGATGCCCTCCTGATCGTTGACGCGCATGACATAGGTTTCAATCTGGTCGCCGATGTGGACAATGTCCTCCACCGGCACAGAAGGATCATTGGTCAGTTCCGTAGTGGGAATGATGCCTGCATGCTTGGTGCCCAGCTCAACCTGGATTTCAGTAGGGGTGATGCCAACAACAGTGCCAACGACCTTATCTCCTGTATTTAAAGTTTTGATCGACTCCTCCAGCATTTCTGCGAAGGACTTTTCGATCTCCATAATTTCTTCGCTCATTTTGTTTTTTACCTCCTTAATTATCCACCCGGGCGTCGATGCACCCGCTGTGATTCCAATTGATTTTGCCTGTGCCAGGGACTGAGGATCCAGCTCGCCCGCATTTTCGATCCAACAAACGGTGGGGCAGCTTTCACCACACAACTCGGCCAAGTGCCGGGTATTGGAGCTTTTGCGGTCTCCGATGACAATCATAGCGTCACAGACAGATGCCAGTTTCCGAGCCTCTGATTGGCGTCGATACGTAGCACTACATATTGTATCAAAGATTTCGGCATTTGTACACACCTTTTTTGCAATTTCTATACAATTTTCCCAAATAGCTCTGGTGGAAGTGGTCTGAGAAACGAAGGTCAGAGGCAGATTTTTCCGGTCCGGTGCCTCCTCCAGCCAGTCCTGTAATTCCTTCCCATTCTCAACAATCACTGCGTTTTCATTCCAGCCCGCAATGGCCACAACCTCAGGGTGGGTACGGGTTCCCACGATCACCGGAATCCGCCCGTTCTCCCCCGCCTGAGCCACCAGCTTGTGGATGCGGGACACATTGGGGCAGGTGGCATCCAAGATCACCGCCCCGGCCTTTTCCAGCCGCTGATAGGTGCTGCGGGCCTCGCCGTGGGAGCGAATGATCACCTGGGTTCCAGGCTCCACCTCCTCGGGCGCGGCAATGCACCTCATGCCCTTGGCCTCCAGCTCCGCCACAACATGGGCGTTATGGATCACTGGGCCAAGCATGACGCAAGGCCGGCCTCTCTCCGCAGTCTGCTCCGCCAGATCCACCGCCCGCTTCACACCATAGCAAAAGCCGGCGGAGTTTGCCAGTGTAATGGTCATTTCAAGCCCTCTCCCAGTTCCCGAACGCTCCGCTTCCACTCCTGGCCAATCCGGCGGTAATCCTCCTCTGTGGGCCGCTTATTCTCGCAGGCCGGATAGAAGGGTTCGCCATACACCACATAGGTCCAGCGGAACCAGCGCTTCTTCGGCTGGATATACACCGGAAAAATGGGAACGCCGGTTCTCAGTGCGATCATGGCCACGCCATTTTTGGCCTCCAGGTCCTCACCTTCGGCCGCCCGGGTTCCCTCGGGGAACATGATAACCTTATCCCCCGCCTTCAAATAGCGGATGGCCGTCTTGACGGCGCCCACGTCGGCGGCGCCCCGGCGGACGCCGAACACGCCCAGCGCTGCCACGATTTTGCCCAAAACCGGCGTATCCAGCAGCTCCTGCTTGGCCATGGCCCGGACACCGCCCCCACGGCCACAGGCCAGCAGCATGATGACCGGATCGGCCAGGGAGGTGTGATTGGGACAGACCAGCGCCGCCCCCTCCGGGTAGCGCTCCCTGTGCTTCACCTTAATGGGATGCACCAGGTTAAAAAAGGGCCATACAATACAGCGTATCACGCGAAACGCCCAATTGATTCTCCTCCGCTTGGTTTCGAAATCAACTGTTTTTTTCTTTGTTTTCTTATTTTCAGCATCCATCTTCGCTCACCAACCTGTCAGGCTAATTTTTCCCGGACGATCTGCAAGAGGAGAGAAACGCTCTCCTCCAGGCTGAGAGCGCTTGTATCGGCCAGGACTGCATCCTCGGCCTGTTTCAGCGGGGCAACTGCCCGGGTGGTATCCTGTTCATCCCGTCGGATCACCTCAGCCAGCACCTGTTCATAGCTCTCTGCGGAACCCGTTTCCCGCAGCTCCAGATAGCGGCGTCTGGCCCGGGTCTCCGGGGACGCGGTGAGGAAGATCTTCACCCCTGCGTCAGGCAGCACCACTGTGCCAATATCCCGGCCATCCATGACAACCTTCTGGGTTCCGGCCAACTCCCGCTGCATATCCAGCAAGAAGGCCCGGACCGCCGGGATTGCCGCCACCTTGGAGGCAAAGGTGGCAATCTCCGGTGTACGGATTTGCCCGCTGACATCTTCGCCGTTCAGCAGCATCCGCTGGACGCCGTCCTCCCCATAGCAAAGCTCAATATGGATCCGGGGCAGCAGGGAGGCAATCCCCTCCCCGTCCTCCGGGGCCACGCCCTCCCGGCGGGCATAAAGCCCCACCGTGCGATAGATGGCGCCGGTATCCACATAAATATAGCCCAGCTCCTTGGCCAAGCGCTTGGCAACGGTGCTCTTTCCCGCACCGGCAGGGCCGTCAATGGCAATGTTGCAGTTCATAACCGATCTGGTTCCTTTCCAATTTGCTCTGCGCTGTGAAGCCCGGCAGAGCGGCCGGTGGCCCAGGCAATTTGCAGGTTGAAGCCGCCGGTATAGGCGTCCACATCCAGCAGTTCCCCCGCAAAGTACAAGCCGGGCAGCTTTTTCGATTCCATGGTTCCCGGATTGACCTCGCCGACCTTGACGCCGCCAGAGGTAACAATCGCCTCCTCCACCGGCCTTGGGCCGGAGATGGGCACCTTGAACCCCTTCAATTCCTCCAGCAGCGCCCGGCGCTGGGCCTTCGTCACCGAATTGGCCTTGGTGTCCCCTGGCACCCCTGTGCGTTCTACCAGTACCGGCACCATCAGGCGGGGCACCAGACGGGAAAGGACATTCTGATAGTCCCGGTTGGGATTCTCTTCCAGCTCCCGCAAAATCCGGGCGTCCAGCTTCTTTTCATCCAGAGCAGGCTTCATGTCTATTATAACGGAAAATCTATTTTTGTCAAAGTCCTTCATATGGGCGCTGGCGCTGAGGATCACCGGGCCGGACAGCCCAAAATGGGTGAACAGTAGCTCCCCGAATTCCGAGTAAATCACCTTATTTTTTTGGTTTTTCACCTTGATTTCAATATTTTTCAGGGCAAGCCCCTGCATTTTGGCACAGGTATCCCCCTCCTCCACCAACGGAATCAGGGAGGGCTTGGGTGACACAATGGTGTGTCCTGCCTCCCGGGCCATGCGATAGCCGTCGCCGGTGGAGCCAGTCAGGGGATAGGAGACGCCGCCGGTGGCAAGGATCACCCCGTCCGCCTTCAGCTCCCTTCCGTTCTCCAGTCTCACCCCTGCGGCCCGGCCCTGCTTCGTCAGCAGGGCTTCCGCCACACCGGTAATCATGCTGACATGGAGCCGCTTCATCCGAAAAAACAGGGCATCTACGATATCCGCCGCCCGATCGCTGGCGGGAAACACCCGGTTTCCCCGCTCCACCTTCAGCTTTACCCCCTGTTCCTCAAAAAAGGCTTCCGTCTTTTCCGGCCCCCAGGCCGACATGGCGCTGTACAGGAACCGATTGTTGCGGGGAACATTCTGCAGGACCTCTTCCCAGGTGCAATGGTTGGTCACATTGCACCGGCCCTTTCCGGTGATATACAGCTTGCGCCCCAGCTTCCGGTTGCGCTCCACCAGGGTCACTTGACAGCCCTGCTCCGCAGCGGTGATGGCCGCCATCATGCCGGCCGCGCCGCCGCCCACCACAAGAATTTGTCTCTTACCGGTCAAAATTGCTTCCCTCCGCAAAAGCCGCGGCGCCAAGGCCGCGGCTCTCATGTGATTATTTGATTCTCCTGCTGACAGAAAGACCCTATCAGAGATTCCTCAGATCGTTTTCCTCATCCTCAGGCGTTTCATAGACGTCATACTCGGCCCAAACCTGCTCCAGACGGCTGAAGGTATCGGACAGATCCTGATTCTTCTTGCGGCCAACGGCCACAATGAGGGCGTTAACCAAGCTCAAGGGCGCCACCAGGGAGTCCACAAAGGAGGCCATATCACTCTTGGCAATCAGGGTCTCGTCAGCCAGGCGGGCCAGGGGAGAATTCATGCTGTCCGTAATGGCGATAACCTTGGCCCTCTGGTTCTTGGCAAAGCGCATGGACTTTACGGTGCGGGTGGAATAACGGGGGAAGGAAACACCGATAAACACATCCTCCGACCCTACGCGCATGATCTGCTCAAAGACCTCGCTGACCGAGTTGGTGTAAACCGTCACCACATTGTCAAAGATCAAATTGAAATAAAAGCTGATAAAGTTCGCAATGGTGCTTGCAGAGCGAACGCCCAGGATGTAAATCCGGCGGGCCGCGATAATATCATCCACAGCCCGGTTGAAGGCCTCCCGGTCGGTCTCCTCCACGGTCAGCCGGATCTTTTCAATGTCCGACTGCATCACCTGGGCCATAACGTCCTGGTCCGTAATGCGGTTATTGCTGACCTCAATCCGCTGAACGGTGGTCAGCTTGTTCCGAATCATCTCCTGCAGCGCCTTCTGCATGCTGGGGTATCCGTCATAGCCCAGCTCAGCGGCAAAGCGGACCACAGTGGACTCACTGACGTTCACGGTCTTGCCCAGCTTGCTGGCGGTCATAAAGGCCGCCTTATCATAGGATTCCAAAATAAATTTGGCGATCAACTTTTGGCCCTTGGAGAATGTACTCATCTGATTTTGAATGGTAGATAAAATGTCTTTAGCCATGTAAATTCCCTTCTATCCTGACAGAGCCGCCCAACGGCAGCTAAAAATTCATGCATTAAATATAGCCCATCCAGGAGGAAATTGCAAGCTTTTTTTTGCAAGATTCATTTTTTCGCATTCAAATTCCTTCTCCGCTCAGAAACAAACAAATGTCCGCCAAAACGCAGCCGATTTCCCATGACAAAGCTGCCATTTTTGATCGCGTTTTTATCCTTTGGGTTCTGCCTTTTTGCAAGCCAAGCTGCAATTATTTCAAATCCCTTTTAACCCTTCCAGCTCCTCCGGAGACAGGCTCCGCCAGGCTCCCGGCTTCAAATCTCCCAGGCGCAGCCCGCCTTCCCGAACCCGTTTCAGACGCAGGACCTGAATCCCCGCCTGCTCACACATCCGGCGGATCTGGCGGTTCTTGCCCTCGTGGATCACAAAGGTCAGCCAGGCGATCTCCCCTTTGCCCTCCAACAGCTCCACCTGGGCCGGCGCCAGCGGGCAGCCGTCCAGCTCCATAGGTCCCCGCAGAATGGGGAGGGCCGCCTTCCAGCTGCCCTTCACCTTGACCCGATACTCCTTTTCCACCTGATGCCGGGGATGGATCAAGCGGTTAGTCAGCTCTCCGTCATTGGTAAAAAGCAGCAGGCCCTCAGAATCCATATCCAGCCGCCCCACCGGATAGACTCTGACACCGCAGTCCGCCACCAGCTGGGCAGCGGTTTTGCGCCCCTTCTCATCCTCCAGGGTGGTTACATAGCCCCTGGGCTTGTTCAGCATCAGGCAGACCAGCCGCTCCGCCGGCTTCACCGGCTGGCCATCCAGTCGGATGTCGTCCCACTGAGAATCCGCCCGGTCACCAAGCTGGGCCACGGCGCCGTTCACGGTGACCCGCCCCGCTTCTATGTATGCCTCCGCCTTGCGGCGGGAGGCAATTCCGGCGCCGGATATGATCTTTTGCAGACGCTCCTCCATTCCCGTTCTCCTCTCATACTGCTTCTTCCTAAAACCGTTCGGTTTTAGGAAGAAGGAACCGCCTAGCGGCGCTTCCCTTTTGTGGCGAATCGCCACCAAAGCCATCTCATACAGTTCTTATACGAAAGCTTATTAAAGCGGTTGTGCGCAGCATGCCTTTGGCAAAAACCGCTTATAGCGCTTTTATGAGACGCCAAATTGTGCCGCAGGCACAATTTGAGCGTGCG
>CAZVVH010000128.1:0-6549 GCA_964630475.1 uncultured Oscillospiraceae bacterium
TAATCACTATGGACTTTTTCGCTCAGCTGTTCAACTTCATTATGCAATCAACCAATTTTTTCTGAAAACCGCACGTTGGCTTACATTTCACGGATTTTCACAAAAGAAGCGGCGGCCGGGTACAGGAAGATACCATCCCATATCCGGCCACCTATCTGTTACCGCAGCTTCGGCATACTGCCTGTGAGCTTATTGACTTTTTTCTTGGGTCCGCAGATTGCAGCGCCAAAGTATTGTATCCATGAGCGAATCCTCCCCAATCAACAGGTTGGGTTAGCCGTCCGGAAGTGGAACAGGGTACCGGCCAGGTTCTTTTTCGTTTCAACCAACTGAAAGCCGGCCTCCTGGGCAGCCTGAATGAGGGCCTCATGGTCAAAGGCAGGGGACTCATCCAGGCAGCGGGCCGCCTGCTTGACGCTACTCAGGCCGCAGATCAGGGAGCCGCCTGGCTCCATCATGGCGTGCAGCTTGGAGAAGCCCTGGTGCAGCTTCGGCCAGAAATAGCAGGTGTTCACCGTCAGAATATGGCTGAACGCGGAGACGTTGCAGACCAGATCCTCCAGGCTGGATACCTGAAGGTGGAGCCGGCCGCCCCGGATATAGGTCAGGTTCCACTTGCTGGCCCGGCGGTAATTCTCCTGGGACAGGTCGGCGCCGTAGATTTGGCAGCGGGTGCGGCGGATGGCGGCCTCCAGAATTCCCCCTTTGCCATAGCCGAGGACCAGCAGATTGCCCTCCGCATTTTTGGGGAAGAGGGAGACGGCTGCCTGCCCCAGGTGTTCGCCGCTTTGGTTAAACAGCCCCAGCTTCACGGTGCCGCTGAAGTTTTCCGGACTGAGCTTGCGGAGCTGTCCGGCGTACCGCTCGGTGACAGAGGGGGTGGTGGGCGTGGAGGGTGAAAGCCCCCTGGAGCGCTCATAGTATTCCCGCAGGTTGAAGCCGCAGGAGGGGCAGCTCAGGGCGGTGTCGCTGACGTTTTCCCGCCCGCATTCGGGGCAGTTGACCAGTGCCATAACATCACATGCCTTTCTCGTAGGGGATAATCAATGATCTAAATTTTATCATACCCTTTATGGGAGGAAAAGTCAAAGGGACCAGCAGACACCGGTTTCAGTCCATAGAAAGTCCCCAATAGGGCGCCACCTCCGAACGGGGGAAGGAGACGCCGCCGGGGACCAGCACGTTGTCCTCCGCCACCGTTCCAAGCTCCTTGTGCCAGAACACCGGAGTGCGCACCTGGGCGGTTTTGCCGTGCAGATGGGCCAGCACTGCCTGGGCGGCCTGCTGAACCCCCTGAGGGCAGAGCAGCTCCCGGAAGGTCAGAGCATCCCCTTCCCGGTCCACTGAACAGAGGCCTGTTATGCCCTCCAGGGATATCTGATACAGACCGCCGCCATAGAGCTGGCAGTAGTCCCTTTGCATCTGAATGGCCTTTAAAGGGGGTTGAACGTGGGGGGTGCCCGCCAGCAGTTGTTCCCGCCGCTCCCCGTAATCCTCTGGGGTAATGGGGTTCACCGCTGCACTGGGGAATCCCCCCGTGGACTCCAGGGTGAACTCCCGGCGGAAGAATACCGTCCTGGTGCCAAGAATTTCCTCATACCAGCGGTAAAGGCTTTCGCTAGCCGGGAGAAAGCAGACGAAATCCGCCCCACGGTCATAGCCCACCACGCCGGATTTCCAAATGGTTTTGCCGCCGTAGCCCCGGCCCCGGTACATATCCGGGGTGCCAAGTGCATATAAATAAGAACAGGTTCTCACCGGCTTGCCGGGGAAATGGAGGAGAAAGCCGTCAATCAGATAGATGGCGCTGCAAAGCTGGCAGCCCACCTGGGCGGTTACGCCGTCTCCGGGCCGGTAATATTTCTGAAAGTACAGCTGGGCGCAGTCCAGGTCGCCGCCATAGGCAAGCTCCCAGACCCGTTTCAGCTCCGCCTCGTCTCCGGGGCGGGTCACGCGATAGATGGGCTGAGACATAGTAAAGTACCTGCTTTCCTTGTTCATACTAAAACTTATTAAAGCGGTTGTGGCAGCATGCCTTTGGCAAAAACCGCTTTATAGCGCAAAGCGCGTTCCGTTTTTATGAGACGGCAAATTGTGCCCCAGGCACAATTTGAGCGTGCGCAGCACGCGGGATTCTTGATGAAGCTTTTTAATCAAGAATCAGGATCAGATGGGGTGAAATGACAAATATATCATAAGCGCAATGGAGGCCCTTCGTCAAGCTGTGAAAAAATTTTGAGGAAGTTTTTGAGAGGCGGGAGGAAACATGAAGGTTCAATATGCAAATCCGGGGAGAAAACCGGCGGGCAAAAATGCCAAGAAGGGGAACAACCACCACCTGTCCCTGCGGCTTCTGGCGGCGGTGGCCATCTTTCTGGGCGTCTTTGGAGCAAAAAGCTGGCTGCCTGGGGCCTCCGCTCCGGTGGTTGCCATGCTGCAAGGTACGCTGAGTGCCAACACCGATCTGAAAGCGGTGACACAGGCGGTGGGGCAGGCAGCGGCGGGAGATCGGGATTTTACGGCGGTGTTCCGCAGCCTGTTTCTCACAGAGGAGGAGCCGGGACGGCCCTCTGTCCACTCAGAGCACTTGCAGGCGGAGTCCCGCTTCCTGAGTATGGCCCATTCTGATCAGGAGCTTTTGCAGCATTATCTGCCCGGAGACAGTGCGGCGGGGAGCTGGCTGAACCCGGCGGGAACAGGGGGGAAGGACACTGAAGCATGAGTTTACTTTGGGGAAAATCAGGGTCACGGCAGGCGCAGTGCTGGTTATAGCCCTCCTGTATTATCTGGGAGAGGAGGAGCTGCTCCTGGCCTTTGGACTGTCCGCCCTGATCCATGAGCTGGGCCACTGGGGGGCGGCATGGCTCTGTGGAGTGCCCGTGGAGGGGCTGCGGATCTCCGCCTCTGGTGGAGCCATGCAGCTGAGAACGCGGTGCCCTCCGGCCGAGGAGGCACTGATTCTGGCCGCTGGTCCAATGATGAATCTGCTGGAGGCAGGACTGTGCGTCCATCTGGGGTTGGAGCTGGCCGCAGGCGCTGCCCTTTTGCTGGGGCTGCTGAACCTGCTGCCCGCCGGGCCTCTGGATGGGGGACAGCTGGTGCGCCTGCTCCTTTCCGGGATTTTGGGGCTGGAGAGAGGGGAGACCCTTGCCGGGGTGGTGAGCCTGCTGACGGAAGGGGGCCTGCTGTTGGCAGGCGGGCTGCTCTTCTTCCGGGCCGGAGGGACGCCGGCGCTGCTTTTTTTCGCCCTTTGGCTGCTGATTTTTACGATTTATTCATTATTTCCCTTGCCATTTTTCTCTGTCACAGGTAAAATAAAAAAGATTCAAAAAGATTAACATGACAAGGGGAGAACTTCATGGACCCGAGATTGGAGCGAATCCTGTCCAAAGTGCAAAAGCCGGCCCGCTATACCGGCGGAGAATATAATGCGGTGATTAAGGACAAGGAGAACGTGAAGCTGCGCTTTGCGTTCTGCTTTCCGGACACCTATGAGGTTGGCATGTCCAACCTGGGGATGAGAATTCTATATGGCCTGATGAATGAGATGGAGGGCGTCTGGTGCGAGCGGGTGTTCGCACCCTGGATTGACATGGAGGAGGAGATGCGGAAGCAGGACATCCCTCTCTATGGCTTGGAATCCGGCGATCCCATCACCTACTTTGACTTCGTCGGCTTTTCCCTGGGCTATGAGATGGCCTATACCAACGTCCTAAACATGCTGGACTTGGCCCGTATTCCGGTGCGGGCAGAGGACCGGGGAGAGGAGTATCCCATTGTGGTGGCCGGCGGCACCTGTGTGTATAACGGGGAGCCGCTGGCGGACTTTGTGGATATCTTCTCCCTGGGTGAGGGTGAGGACGTCACTGTGGAAATGCTGGAGCTGTACCAGAAGGGCAGGGCGCTGGGATGGAGCAAGGCGGAGTACCTGCGTCAGGCGGCCCAGATCCCCGGACTGTACATCCCCTCCCTCTATCAGGTGGACTATAACGAGGACGGCACTGTCCGTTCCATCACCCCCCGGGACGGAGCACCGGCCAAGGTGACCAAGCGCATCGTCCAGGACCTGGATCATGCCTATTATCCCACCAAGACCATCGTTCCCTCCACGGAGATCATCCACGACCGGGTGATGCTGGAGGTATTCCGGGGCTGCATCCGGGGCTGCCGGTTCTGTCAGGCGGGATATGCCTACCGCCCTGTGCGTACCAAGAGCGTGGAGACCCTGGTAAGGCAGGGAATCGAGTCCGCCATAGACTCCGGCTATGAGGAGATGACCTTGGCCTCACTGTCCACCAGCGACTACCGTCCGCTGAACAGCCTCTGTGACGGCCTGCTGGACTACTGCGAGCCGAGAAAGATCAGCCTGAACCTGCCCTCCCTCCGGGCGGACAACTTCTCCATGGAGCTGATGGAGCGGATCCAGAAGGTGCGCAAATCCGGCCTGACCTTTGCCGCTGAAGCGGGAACCCAGCGCCTCCGGGACGCCATCAACAAGGACGTCACCGAGGAGGACGTTTTAAACACCGCCCGACTGGCATTTTCCGGGGGCTATTCCACTGTGAAGCTGTACTTTATGCTGGGCCTGCCCACGGAAACCGATGAGGATGTGCTGGGCATCGCGGATCTGGCCTTTAAAGTGTACAAGACCTGGCGGGAGGCTACCCCCAATCGGGCCAGAGGGGTGAAGATCACCGTTTCCACCTCCTTCTTTGTGCCCAAGCCTCACACCGCCTTCCAGTGGGAGCCTCAGATCTCCATGGAGGAGTATCAGCGCCGGGTGAAGCTGCTGCGGGATCATATGAGAAACCGCTCCATCCGTTACGACTGGCACGACGCGGACATGTCCTATATGGAGGCCGTCCTGGCCCGGGGAGATCGCCGGCTGGGCCGGGTCATTGAGACCGCCTGGCGTCACGGCGCCCGGTTTGACTCCTGGGACGAGTGTTACAGCTTTGAGCGCTGGATGGATGCGTTTAAAGAGTGCGGCATTGACCCGGATTTCTACACCGCCCGGGAGAGAACCAGAGAGGAGCTTCTTCCCTGGTCCATGATCTCAGTGGGCGTCCGGGAGGACTTCCTGTGGCACGAGCGGGAGCAGTGCTACAAGTCCGTGGTCACGCCCAATTGCCGCAAGCAGTGTACCGCCTGCGGCGCCAATCTGCTGCTGGAAAGGGGGAGAAGGTGCGATGAGTGATCAGAGACTGCTGTTCCGCAAGGAGGGACGGGCCATCTATACCAGCCATTTGGATTTGATGCGCACCTTCCAGCGGGCCTTTAAGCGGGCGGGAATCCACATCCGCCATGCGGGGGCCTTCAATCCCCACCCCTTTATCGCGGTGGCAATCCCCCTGTCCCTGGGGTATTCCTCCACCTGTGAGCTGTTGGACTTTGGCCTGGAGTCCGGCTGTACCCTGGAGGAGGTGGCAGAGAAGCTGAACCCCGTCCTGCCTGAGGGACTGACGGTGATAAAAGGATATGACGCCACCAGGCCCACCAAGGAGATTGGAAAGCTGGTCTGGGAGCTGGTGCTGATCTATGACAACGGCATCCCGGATGGTGTGGAGGAAGCTTTGGACGAGCTGTTCGGCCGCCCGGAGCTGCCCATGCAGAAGAAGAGCAAGAAGGCGAAGAGCGGCTTCACAACTGTGGACCTGATCCCCCTCATCGGCCGCCATTCCATGGAGCGCCGGGGCAGCGAGCTGCATCTGACCATCGACCTGGCGGGACAGAATCCCGGCCTGAATCCCAACCTGCTTCAAGACGCCATTGCCCAGGAATATCCCCAGTTCAAGCCGGATTTCCTCCGGGCCTGCCGGTTGGACATCCTGGATCTGGACGGCCAGCGGTTTGAAGGGGAAATGCGGGACTGAATTTCTCCAAAAACGGAAAAATATTTTCCATTTCCTCTTGCAAAAGGGAAAATACCATGGTAGAATAGCATGGTTGTAATAAAGGGCGGTCCACTGCTGCGGGAGCAGAGAGCGGCTTTGCTGAGAAACGCGCAAGAACGCCTATAAAGAATGGAGGAAATAACATGGATTTGATTAAGATGCTCAATGAGCAGAACATGAAGTCCGAGGTTCCTTCCTTTAACGTGGGCGACACCGTGCGTGTCGCAATCAAGGTCAAGGAAGGCAGCAAGGAAAGAATTCAGAACTATGAGGGTACTGTCATTGCCAAGAAGCATGGCGGCATTGAGGAGACCTTCACCGTCCGCCGTATCTCTTATGGCGTGGGTGTGGAAAAGGTGTTCCCCCTGCATTCCCCCAACGTGGTGAAGGTTGACGTCATCCGCCGCGGCAAGGTTCGCCGTGCCAAGCTGTATTATCTGCGTGACCGCGTGGGTAAGGCTGCTAAGGTCAAGGATGCCCTGTAATCTTTCAAACTACCCGTGGAAAAGGAGCTGCGTTTGCGGCTCCTTTTTTCTGAGCTTCTTTCCCGGCGGGAAACGCCCTTGAAAAACCGGAACCGGTTATGTTATACTAAAACTTATTAAAAAGCTTGAAAAGCTTTTTATAGCACGAAGTGCGTTAAGTTTTTATGAGA
>CAZVVH010000129.1:0-6380 GCA_964630475.1 uncultured Oscillospiraceae bacterium
CCGGCCTGGACGGTATGAGCAAGATGGCCCAGATCATGGCAAAGCTCCATGCGGAGCCGCTGACCCAGGTGGCTGACACCAAGGTCACCGTCCAGAAGGACTACCAGACCGGCACCGCCACCTGCACCGAATGCGGCAAGGTGGAGCAGATGGAGCTGTCCGGCTCCAACGTGGTGGCCTATGACCTGGAGGACGGCACCACCTTTATCATCCGTCCCTCCGGCACCGAGCCGAAGATCAAGGTTTACATTCTGACCAGCGGCGCCACCAAGGCAGAGGCCGATGCCAAGGTGGCCAAGTATGCCGCCTTTGCGGAAACTCTGAAGGATTAAGTCTCATAAATCAGCAAATCCCCGGCGGTTCCGCCGGGGATTTCAGACTGTAGAAAAAGACGCTTTTGAAAATTTAGTCTGCAAGAGCCTCGCAGAGTTCCGTCAGCTTGCTGACGGAATAAAATGAAATTTGAAATTTTCGGGGACATGTGCCTCGAAAATTTTTCTTCTCATCCTCCAAACGTGCGCGCAGAGCGCGTGCGATGCAGGAGGAAGTGCTGCGCGGCCGAATGGCATCTTCCGCTATTCGCGCAAATGCAGCGAGTGGCCATCTTTAGGTGGCACGAGTCGCCTGAATTTGAGAAAATGCTTGCATTTTCGAGAGAGCTTGTCGAGTTTTTCGACAAGTTCAGGAGTGCCGGGGAATCAACCGCCCCCGCATAAACCGCCGGCGGAGGTCATACACTATCATCTGGGGTGAAGCGCATGGTGGGACATCTGATCTGGAGCGGGAAGCGGCAGTTCCTGCGGATTCAGGAGGAGAACCTGATGGGGCTGCGGTGCCTGCGGGCGGAGCTTCCGGGCAGCGGGGACAACGCCCGGGCTGGCCGCCGCTGGGAAAAGGGGATCCGGCTGCTAGCCCTTCGGGGCGTGGAGAGCCTGCTGCCTCCGGAGGGGGAGCGCCTTCTGCCCCAAAAGTATGAGATTTCCACCCGGGAGCTGTGGCGGCGGTTTGACGTTCCTGTGGTGCTGGATATCCTGGAACGAGCGGGGGCAAAAAAGAAAAAAGCGGTGGTGGGGCTGGCAGATACCCGGCCCTCTGCGGGATTGCTTCGGCGGTGCCGGCTGCTGGCCCCGGAGGTCCGGGGAATTTCCCTGGATCTGCAAGAGGGCAGGGAGGAGCTGGAATGGCTGCTCCAGCGGGATTACGGCCTGCCGGTGTTCCAGGGCGGGGGAGACGTGAACCTGGCATTCTCTGACGGGTTTTTCCTGCGGGGACAGACCCTGGATTTCTATTCCACCTCCCCAAAATTGGAAAATTATGACTTGCAGGGGCCGGAATTGCCGGGAAGCGCCGCCCACCTTCCTCTGCTGGCGCTGCTGCTGCGGGAGGGAAAGGTGAAGGAGAAGGAGTTGCGGCTGATCTATAATTTCGACAAAAACGGGCATACTGACGCTGAGGTGATCAATCATGTATGAACCGGAAGAAATGGACCATAAGAAGCTGCCCCTGGAATACTGGATGCCCACCATTTCCAATGTGGCATCCGCCACGGAATGTACCGGGCTGATGTATAACCCACCCCGGGACGAGGCGGAGGAGGCTTCCTATCAGGAGCTTTCCTCCATGGAGATTCCCAAATGTGTGCCCCGGGAGGTGCCGGAGCGCAAAACCAGAAAGCGCCATACCGATTATCCGGGGGAATAAACTGGGTTCCAATTGTTTCTTTCTGCACCAAGGGCGGCCTACGGGCCGCCCCAGCCTGTCGAAAAGGTCCAGCGAGAGCTGGGCTTTTTCGATAGACAGCCTGATACAGAATTAATCCCACACAAATCCCAAAAATCGAAAGCCTTGCCTGAAGCAAACAGGGTAAAAAAGTTTCAAACAGGAACCGCAGGCGCGAAGGAAAGCGCCGCGGGCATTCCTATGCAGACGCGCGCTTGGGCAACGTCCTGCCTTCTGTTCGCGCGTAAGCCGTGCGGACTCCGGGACAGAATATTGACAAGCGGCCCAATTTGTGCTATTCTGAACAGGCTGTCAAGCTGTCTCTGAAAAAATGCTTTTTCCGCAAAAAAGTATTTGACAAGGGGTAAAACTTGCGTTATACTACCATTTGTACCGTTATGCGAGGTGCGTTATGCGTTTAAATCTGAAGGACATCATCCATGTAAACGGCGGACGGATTCCCTTTGAATATGAACTGGATCTTTCCGATCTGGACTTCTATGGGAAGAAGCCGATCTGTGAGCCTGTCAAGGCAGTTGGTGAGGTGCGGAATTCCGCCGGCGTCCTGAGTTTGACTGCAGTTCTGACCTCCAACCTGCACCTGTCCTGTGACCGCTGTACCAAGGAATTTCAGCGGGTCAAGACCGTTCAAGTGGACAATATGCTGGCCGACCACCTGGACAATGAAGTTGACGAGGATAGCTTGGATATCATCCTGCTGGAGGGCAATGAGTTGGATCTGGACGACGCATTGATAACGGCCTTTATCTTGGATATGGATTCCAAGGTTCTGTGTCAGGAGGACTGTAAGGGGATTTGTGCCGGCTGCGGCGTAAATTTAAACCTCAGTACCTGCAAGTGCAGAAAAGAAATTGATCCCAGATTTGCCGTTTTGGCAAAGCTGCTGGAAGAACAACAGTCAGAGGACAAGTAAATTCAGCGCCCGGGAGGGCAGCTTTAACAGGAGGTGTCGAACATGGCAGTCCCTAAGGGAAAAGTATCTAAGGCAAGACGTGATAAGAGAAGAAGCTCCGTTTGGAAGCTGGAGACTCCCGGCGTCATCAAGTGCCCCAAGTGTGGTGCATTCCGTCTGCCCCACAGAATGTGCACAAACTGCATGACCTATAACGGCAAGGACTTCAGTCCTGCCCAGGCCGAGTAATCAATTGAAAAATTGAAACAGCAGAGGAAAGCATACATCGCTTTCCTCTTTTGTTTTGCCCATGGAAGAACAATGGGCGGCAAAAAACATTGCCACCCATCTGTTGTAATAAGCGCCGTGTCACTCTACCGCCCTGAAAATCAGGGTGGAATTCTGTCCGCCAAAGCCGAAGGCGTTTGTTATGGCGGTGGAAATCCTTTGGTGCCGGCAGGTATTTTGGATATGATTCAGGCCGTATTCTGGCTCTTGCAGGTTTAGGGTAGGGGGGAGGACGCCGGTCTGAATTGCCTTGATGCAGGTGATTGCCTCGGTGATGCCCCCCGCGCCCATCATGTGCCCGGTGGCCCCCTTCGTGGAGCTGATGGCGGGCTGGGCAGAGCCGAACACCGTTTGGATGGCAATAGCCTCTGCGTGGTCCCCGTCCTTGGTTGCGGTTCCGTGGGCGTTGATATATCCGATCTCCTCCGGGGAAAGCTCCGCCATGGCCAGCGCCTGGCGAATACAGGCGGCGGCCATTTTCCCGCTGGGGTCAGGGCTGGTTACGTGATAGGCGTCGTTGTTGTTGGCCCAGCCGGCCAGCTCTCCGTAAATCCTGGCCTTTCGGGCCAGAGCATGGCGCTGGGTTTCCAGAATCAGAGCGCCGCCGCCTTCCCCAATGACAAATCCGTTTCGGCTGACATCGAAGGGACGGCAGGCGTGGACAGGGTCCTGATTGGTGCGTGAGAGAGCTTGCGCATTGGCCAGGGAGTAGATCACCAGGGGGCAGAGGATGGACTCTGCGCCCACCACCAAAACGGCATCAGCGGCGCCAGCCAGCAGGAGCGTGGCGCCGGTGGAGATGGCATCGCCCCCGGAGGCGCAGGCCGTGGAGATGGTCAGACTGGGGCCGCAAATCCCGTGGGCGATGGCGATCTGGGCAGCGGCGATGTTGCCCAGGATCCGGGGCACAAAGCGGGGACCCACATTCTTGTGGACCGCCTTTGTCAGCGCCTCCTGGGTGCTGGCCGTGGTGGCAACCCCCGCCATGGCAGTTCCCATGACAATCCCCATCCGCTCCGGCTTTGCGGGGAGAGAGCCGCCCAGGGCCTCTCCTGCGGCCGCATAGGCGTATTGGGTAAAGGCGTCCGTCTGGCGGATCAGCTTCTCGGGCAGGGAATCCTCCGGGCGGAAGTCCTTTACCTCACCGGCAATGCGGACAGCGAGACCGCTGGCGTCAAAGCGGGTGATGGGGCCGATGCCGCAGGCCCCGCCAATCAGCTGCTGCCAGTATTCCTCCGTGCCGGTGCCGATGGGCGTAACTGCGCCCATGCCGGTGACAACGATCTTTTCCCGCATGCGATCCTCACTTCCCTCTTTACAAAAGCGCTTCTGCGTTATATAATAGCAAAAACGGATAAATTGATTCAAAACAAACTGAAAACGGATTGCTTTGCTTCAAAACCTTTTCTCATTATAACAAGATGAGCGGGGCTTGTCAACGGAGGTGCCAAATGGACCTGAACCAAATCAGGAGCTTTCTCGCGGTCACGCAGACGCTGAACTTTACCAACGCCGCAAAGCAGAACGGCGTTCCCCAGTCCACCGTCAGCCGGCAGATCAACGACCTGGAGACGCAGCTCAATGTCAAGCTGTTCTATCGCACCAAGCGGGATGTACAGCTGACCGAGGAGGGGCGCACCTTTCTTCCGTTTGCCATTGAGATGATGGAGGCTGCCAAGAAGGGGGCATTCGCCGTCAAGCAGCTCCATGAGGGTGCAAAGGGCCGGCTGTCCATTGCCACCATTGCCACCTCCGACGTATTTCTGGCAGACTGCCTGCGGGACTTTGGGAGGGCCTACCCGGACATCGTGGTGGATATCAACTATGTGTCCAGCGGCGACGCTCTGCTGGACGAGGGACAGGATCCCTTTGACTTCCATTTCCTCTATGCGGACATGCTGCCCGACAGCGAGGAGTTTGACTCCCTTCCCACCTATACGGATCAGCTCTGTCTGGTGATCCCCAAGGGACATCCCATGGGCAGCGGCAAGGCGGATCTGAGCCTGCTGAAAAATGAGAAGTTCATCCTGGTGTCCGAGAACGAAAGCCCCATCCTCTATATGCAGATCATGGATTTCTTCCGCTCCCGGCGGTTTGCGCCCAATGTGGTCAACGAGTCTGACAACGTGCGGGCGGTGCTTCTCAGTGTCAGCGCTGGGCTGGGCATTACCATCCTTCCGGGCTCTCAGCCCAGAGAGGTCATGCAGTCCGCTTTGGATATGATCCCTCTGGATTTGGACATCTCCTATGCGGTGGCCTGGAAAAAGTCGCTGCTGAACCCGGCGGCCAAGCTGTTCCTGGAAATACTAAAACAACACATTGAACCATAAGTTAAGCCCTCCGCCAACGCGGAGGGCCTGAGCTTGTCGAAACACTCGACAAGCTCTCTCGAAAATGCAAGCATTTTCTCAAATTCAGGCGACTCGTGCCACCTAAAGATGGCCACTCGCTGCATTTGCGCGAATAGCGGAAGATGCCATTCGGCCGTGCTGCTTTTCTTCCTTCCGGGGCATCACAACCAGCTCGCCCACCTCCCCTTGCTTCACCGGGCTGTCTTCGGAATCCATGACAGCCGTATGATAGAGCGGGGTAGGCTTGCCCATAGATCTTTCCCCAAGATGCCTTGCCCCAGCCGGTCTCCGCTGCGGTCAGGTACAGGCCGTTTTCCTGAACATCCTGCCAATAGCGGGCGGTGACAATGTGGGAGAGGGTATAGGTGTGGTCGTGGACCACAGCCTTGGGATAGCCCGTTGTACCAGAGGTGAAGTAGATCAGCATGGGACCTGTCACCTTTGTGGGAATTTGATCCAGCCTGGGGGAGCCAGCTGAGCCATGGCGTCTACCACATCGTAGCCAAAATTGTAGTTGCCCGGATATTGCAGAGAGAAGCTTTGCAATACACCGTTTTCGTCCAGGGTCTCTTTTGAAACATTGGAATATAGTTTCATATTGGAGTTCTTTCTTTAGCTCCGCTTGAGAAGGCCCTGGGCCAGATCCTTGGCCGCCTGTTCCTTCATGGCATAGTGTATTTTCTTTCCAGTGGCGGTTCTGGGCAGAGAATCCACCAGCCGGTAATAGCGGGGGCGCTTGTAGGTAGAGAGCATGGGACTCTCCTTGCAGAATTTGATGATATCATCCACCGTCACAGAGCCGTCCTCAGGAACCACATAGGCCACCACAGCCTGACCCCGCAGCTTATCAGGGACAGAGGTTACCATGGAATCCGCCACAAGCTCGCAGCTGTTCAGAACCTCTTCAATCTGCGTGGGATAGATGTTCTCAGCGGAGCTGACGATCATATCGTCCTTCCGGCCGTTGACGGTAATATACAGGTTCTCGCTCCAATAGCCGAGATCGCCGGTGTACATCCAGCCCTTGTAGAATTTATCCGCCTCCACTTCCGGATTGTTGTAATAGCTGTAAGTGCTCTTGGCCGGGGACCAGATGATGATCTCGCCCA
>CAZVVH010000130.1:0-6364 GCA_964630475.1 uncultured Oscillospiraceae bacterium
CAGGGTCTTGAACACGTCGGTGGTGCCGGGGGTGTTATAGGTGACTTCCATGAAAACGTCATTCTTCTTCGCGCCGATGGCCCAGGCCATGTTCAGGCCGTCGCCGTCGATGCCAGGAATCCGGAAGGTGAACATATCGACGCCCCACTTCCAGCCCATGTACTGCTCGATCATCTCCACGTTGTTGCCGATGCCGCCGGTGGCGATAATGACGCAGTTGCACAGGCACTCGATCTCCTCGCCGTCAGCGCTCTTGGCCATGACGCCCCGGACCTGGCCCTGAGAGCCGGTCAGGATCTTGGTGACAGCGGTGTTAAAGACGATCTCCGCGCCCAGCTCCTTGGCATGCTCAGTCATAATCTTAATCATGCCGGAAGCGCAGCGCTCGGTAGGCTTGTTGGAGCCGGGAGCCTTAATCATATGCTGGGTGCAGTGAGAATCCTTGAAATACTTATAAACGCCCAGGAACTCCACGCCCATATTCTTGACCCACTCATAGGTACCGCCGGACATGTTGAACCAGCGGCGAACCAGCTTGGCGTCCGCGCGCCAATGGGTGTACTCCATAAAGAAGTTAAACGCGTCATCCAGAGTCCAATCATTGGTCATGGTCTCCTTCTGCAGCTGGGACTCAACCGCCAGGAAAGCCATACCCATGTTTGCGGCGCCGCCAGTGGTGCCGGACTTTTCAAAGGCAACGACAGTGCCGCCGCCGGTGGCGTTCAGGGATTCCTGAGCCTGAGTGGTAGCTGCCAAGCCGGACATACCGCAAGCAACAACAACTACATCAGCTTCCATTTGTTTCATAGTAATTTCCTCCCATTTTTGAATTTAGGCAGATCAAGCGGAGGTTCCTCCTCTCCGCCCGAGATCTTTCTATTTCCACTCCCCCGGGCTTCCGCCCAGGGGAGACTTGGAACTTTGAGGAGCCGGCAGAACTCAACCTCTGCGGCGACGGCGGCCACCGGCCGCAGCGTTGCCGAAGGAACCAACGGGAACGGGATCCACAGGACAAGGCGGCTTAATGGGGCCTGTCTTCTTGATTGCACCCTTGTGGCAGACCGCCATGAATGCAGAATTCTTGATGGTTGGATCATCCTTCTTCACAACATGGATCAGGCCTTCACCGCCGGCGATCACATTTGCAGGCGCAGCCTCCTTGCACTTGCCGCAGGCGTCGCACAGGGCGGGATCGATGTACAGGGAATAGCAGGCAATGCACTCCAAGGCGGCGCAGCGCTTACGGGTGATATGGTTGCGCCACTCCTCGGCATAGATCTCCAGCAGAGCTTTCACCAGGGTTGCAGCCCGAACGGACATCTCACACTCGTTGCCCATAATAATGAGTTCGCAGATATCCTTCAGCATATCCAGATCATCCACGGTGCCCCGGCCGGCGCTGATATCCTCAGGAATCAGATACAGCTGGTACATGCCGTCCCGGCAATAGGTGCCATGCCCGCAGGTATTGTTGTGTGCGGTCCGGGCAATTTCCGCGGCCCACTGAACGGGACACTTGCTTTCCGGCTTATTCTTGATATCTTCCAGGGTAGGAAGCATCTCAGCCGTCATTTGACAAATCTTTTTCATCTTGCTTTCCCTCCCCTATTAGTACTGAGTCCACAGCTTGTTGGCCTTCAGCTGCAGGCGCAGCGGGCACTTCAGGCAGCGGGTGGCTTCTTTCCGGGCCTGCTCCTCGGTGAAGTTCTTGTCCACCTTGACAAAGGAGCACTTACGCTCATCGCAGGGAGTGACCTCAGCCTGCTGACGGGGCAGCTCGCTAAAGCCGTCGATTCGGCCGATGTAGGGATCTGCAGGGGGCAGGTCAGCCAGATGCTCTTCAATATTGCCGTCGCCGCCCAGGATCTTGTCAATCTCCTCCGCAGCAGTACGGCCGCCAGCAATGGCCTTAATCACGGACTGGGTGCCGGTGATCACGTCGCCGGCGGTGTAAACGCCCTCCACAGAGGTCTTGAGGCCGGACTTGCCAGTCTCAGGATCCACGGGATAGCCGGGACGGTTGATTTCCAAACCAAATTCAGGGGTCAGGTTGGTCTTCTGGCCGGAGGCATAGATGACCACATCACAGGGGACAAAGACCTCGCTGTCAGGGATTCTCTCCACTTCCAGGCCGTTGGGGCCGAACTTGAAGGAGTTGATGGCGAAGCAATTCAGGCCGGTGACGTTGCCGTTCTCGTCCTGGGTAAAGCCGGTGTTGGAATAGCCGGAATACAGCTTCACGCCCTCTTCCGCCGCCTGATCAATCTCCTCGTCGTCAGCCGTCATCTGGCCCTTTGCACGGCTCTCCAGGCAGACCACGGAGACCTCCGCGCCCAGACGGGCAGAGACGCGGGCCGCATCATAAGCCACATTGCCGCCGCCGTAGACCAGGACCTTCGTGCCCGGGCCAATCTTTGGGGTGGTTTCCTTACCCACGGAGACATCCCGCAGGACGTCGATGGCGGTGGTTTCCTGGGCCCGGTTGTTGTTTGCCACCGGGATGATCTTGCCGTCAGAGGCGCCGACGGTAACTAGAACCGCATCATAGTTCTTCTTCAGGGCCTGGACATCCTTGACCTCACAGTTGGTGATGATCTTCACGCCGGTCTCGGCAATGATGTCAACCTCCGCCTGCAAATCCTCCCGGGGCATACGATAGGAGGGAATGCCATAGGCCAGCATGCCGCCGCAGGTGGGATAACGCTCCATCAGGGTCACATCATGGCCTTTCTTGGCCAGGTAATAGGCAGCGGTCAGGCCGCAGGGGCCGCCGCCAACCACGGCAACCTTCTTGCCCGTGGCAGGGGCACACTTGATGTACTGTGCCTTCCAGCTCTGGGTGGTGTCATGCTCCGCCGCGAAACGCTTCAGGCCCTTGATATCCACGGCGCCGTTCAGGCCGTTTCTCTTGCACTGCTTCTGGCAGGTGGAGACGCAGACATAGCCCAGCGCATGGGGGAAGGGAACCTTTTCACGGATCACTGCCACAGCCTTGTCATATTCGCCTGCGCCGATCATGCGCAGATAATTGGGAATATTAATATGTGCAGGGCACTCAGCGGAGCAGGGGACCAGAGCAACCTCCTTCTTCAGATCCTTGCGGAAGGTGCCCTCCCGGTCCTGCAAAGCGCCGGTGGGACAGACCTCAACGCACGCGCCGCAGAAACGGCAGCCCGACGCATCCAGAGGCAGGTCATTCTCCGTGCCAATGTAGGACTCGCCATCCATATGACGGTAATCCAAAATCTTGACGCCGCGAATGTCATTACAGACGCGGACACAGCGGCCGCACTGAATGCAACGCTCCATTTCACGGTCGATCAGCGGATTGACTGTATTAACCTTAATAGACTTCTTCGTCACATGACGCATGCCTGCGTTCACGCTTGCGTTCAGGTACTGGAACAGCGCCTGCAGCTCACAGTTGCCGAAGGAACGGCAGCCGCCGCAGTCGCCGGGATGCCCGGAAAACATAAAGTTCATGGAAGCGCGACGCAGACGGTCCAGAACCTCACTCTTGGTTTTGACTACCATGCCATCCACCGCAGTCGTGGTGCAGGATGTAACAGGAGCCTCCTCCCCATCAATTTCAACTACACAGAGCTTGCAGCCACCCTGGGGAGTCAAATCAGGGTGAGAACACAGATGCGGAACGTAGATGCCAGCTTCCAGAGCCGCGTTCAGCACAGAGGTGCCTTCTTCACACTCCACCTGGATGCCGTCAATCATAAGTTTGATTTTTCCCACGATCAGATACCTCTCAGTTTCTAGTTTCCGGCCTGCCCTCATTGAAGCGATCAATCATTTTAAATAAGCAGGCCCATCAATACGGTTATAGTATATAGTAATATCGTCGAAAATTCCAGTCCTTTTTTCAAAAAATTTTTCTCATTTTTTGTTTTCTTTCAGATTTGTCAAGTTTTTCGTTTTATTCCCTTTTCTGCCAAACTTTTCTTTGTTTTTTGCGAATTCGCTCCACTTTTATTTCCCCGGTTTGATCTGATCGTACCGTATTTATTCGCTCCCCTTTCGCAGCCCCCAGTCCGCCCAGGCCAGGCAGAGGCCGGCCCATTCTCTTTTCCCGGAATTCGACAATCATTTTTCGAAGTTCTCATGTTTTTCTCTTGTAAAACGGTGCCAAAAGTAATATAATAGAAAAGTATGGGTTCGCCCATTAATATGCTTTTTTATTTCCTTTCGGAAATCAATATCGATATATTGAGCGTGAAACACATATGGAGGTTTTCATTATGGATTCTGAGATGATCCGTTCCTATTTTAAGGCAGGCACCAGGTCGCATTTGGTGGGGATTGGCGGAGTTTCCATGGCTCCCCTGGCTGAGGTTCTCTTTGGCATGGGCCTACAGATCACCGGCTCCGACTCCAAGGAAAGCACAACCGTCCAGCACCTGAGGGGGCTGGGCATCCCGGTCACCATCGGCCACTTTGCAGAAAGTGTCAGCGGCGCCCAGATGGTGATCCGCACCGCCGCAGTTCACGATGACAACCCCGAAATCGCCGCCGCAAGAGCCGCAGGCGTTCCCGTGGTGGAGCGGGCCCAGGCCTGGGGCGCGCTGATGATGGATTACAAGCACGCCCTCTGCATCTCTGGCACCCATGGAAAGACCACCACCACCTCCATGTGTACCCACATTGCCATGGCGGCCAGAACTGACCCCACCATTATGATCGGCGGCACCCTTCCCCTCCTCCACGCGGGCCATCGTGTGGGCAAGGGAGACACGATCATCCTGGAATCCTGTGAATACTGTGATTCCTTTCTAGCCTTCCATCCCACCATTGCTGTGGTGCTGGATATTGAGGCCGACCACCTGGACTACTTCAAGGATCTTGCCGATGTGGAAAAGTCCTTCCGCAAATTTGCCGAGCTGGTGCCGGACAGCACCGGTGTCGTCATCGCCAATGCGGACGATGAGAATACCATGATTACCCTGGCTGGTCTGAACAAGCATATGGTGACCTACGGTGCGGAGACCCCCGCCGACATTACCTGCCGGAACCTGCACTACACCCAGGGCCTGCCTGAATTTGACATCTGCTATCACGATGAGTTCTTTACCCATGTGAAGCTTCAGGTGCCCGGTCTGCACAACGTGAAAAACGCCCTGGCCGCAGCCGCCTCCGCTATCATGCTGGGCATCTCCCCCGAAGCTGTTTCCAAGGGCCTGTCCCAATTCCACGGTGCTGGCCGCCGCTTTGAGTACAAGGGCGAATACAACGGCGCCAAGATCTATGACGACTACGCCCACCATCCCGGCGAGATTGAAGCCCTGCTGGACGCCGTTTCCAAAATGGACTTCCGGCGGGTAATTGTGGCCTTTCAACCCCACACCTACTCCAGAACCAAGGCGCTATTCCACGATTTTGTGGCCCAGCTGAAGCGCCCGGATAAGACCATTTTGGCCGAGATTTACGCAGCCCGGGAAATCAATACCATCGGCATCCACTCCAAGGACATTGCCGATCTGATTGAGGGCGCGGAGGCTTACTCCTCCCTGGCAGAGGTCTCCGCCCGCTTGAGAGAGCTGGCCCAGCCCGGCGATCTGATTATTACTGTAGGCGCCGGGGACATCTATACCGCAGGCGAAGCGCTGGTCAATTTGGGCTGATTTCTATTATCATGTGGACCCCCTCTCCCCCGGCAATCCCTCCCTTTTTCTGAATTTTTTTGAAAAAGGGGTTGACAAATCCTCGAATCCTGATATAATCAACAATGTTGTGAGTGACACAGCAAAAGTGAATATGCCTTCGACGCAAAGCATCAATTGATCGAGCACATATCCCTCCTGTACGCAGAAGTGGCTGAGTGGCCGAAGGCGCACGATTGGAAATCGTGTAAACGTTGATAGCGTTTCGAGGGTTCGAATCCCTCCTTCTGCGCCAGAAAGAGACTTGCCAATGCAAGTCTCTTTCTCATTTTCGTGGATGAGAATCTGAACGCAACCGCCCACCAATAAAATAGAGGCTGTCTCACCAAAAGGAGAGGCAGCCTCTATTTTTTACTTCACAGCACAATCCGAAAGGAATTCCCCTTAGGCGGATCCAGTCAGATTACTTCCTGCGGCGCCCACGGTACTTCTTGTTGGTCATAACAGTGACAACACCCAGTCCAGCAGCGGAAATCAGCATTACGCCCATCCACAGGCCAATATGAGTGGCATCGTCTGTCTTGGGCACAGCGGGATCCGCAGTTGTTGTCTTGTCAGGAGTGCTGGGGGTATCATCACCGGGAACCGTAGGGGGAGTCGTAGGCTCATCGGACTCATCAGGATCGGTCGGCTCAGGAGTGGGTTCCGGAGTAGGTTCGCTCTCCTCCGGGGGTTCGGTTTCGACAGGAGGTTCG
>CAZVVH010000131.1:0-6256 GCA_964630475.1 uncultured Oscillospiraceae bacterium
CTTGGCGTTCATATCCGCCACCGACAGGGAGGGGTTGTCATCAATGAGAATATTGGACAGATTCAGTGCCTCAGAGGCGTCTGCAATTTTCACCCAGTCCTCCTCGGACAGATTGCCCATCACCAGCTTTTTGTTGTCCACGAAGGCCTCGTTGGACAGCAGCCGCATGGCCAGCTGATCCTTGCTCATTTCCAGGGAGAAGAACACAACCGTCTTGCCCGAATGCTTCCCCGCCTTCAGCAGGATATTCAAGGCCATGGAGGTCTTGCCCATACCGGGCCGGGCCGCCAGCAGGATCAGGTCAGATTTGTTCAGGCCAGAGATGGTCCGGTCCAGGTCCGTCAGTCCGGTGGACAGGCCGGGGATATCGCTGCCCTGCTGCGCCAGCTCAGCCAGCCGGTCAAACACGTCCAGCACCGCCTGGGAAATGTGGGTCAGGCCTTGGGTATCCCGACCCTGGCGGATGGCATAGATCCGCTGCTCTGCCAGCTCCAGCACGTTCTGCCCGGTGCTGCTGCCCTCGGCCACCGCCGCCGTAATATCTCCGGCGGTCTGGGCCACCCGGCGCAGCAGGGACTTATCCTGGACAATCTCCACATACTCCATCACATTGGCGGAGGTGGGGGTGACCTCCATCAGCTGCATAATATAGCTGCGGGAGGCATTGGGATCATAAACCCCATCCTGGCGCATATGCTCCAGAACTGTCACAGGGTCAATGGACTGGGAGTTGGCAAACATGGTGAGAATCGTGGCATAGATGTCCCGATTCTGTTTCAGATAAAAGTCATCCGGCTTCAGCCTTTCGATGACCTCTGGAATACACCGGGCATCAATCAGCATCGAGCCAAGCACCGCCTGCTCTGCCTCCGTGCTGTGGGGCATCGCCCGGGCCAGCAATTCCTCGTCCATGTTCTCTCTCCTCTCCTGTCCTTATCAATACGGGCTTTTTAGCCCTCCACCACCATGACCTTCAGGGTTCCGGTGATCTCATAGCCCAGCTTGCACTTCACTTCATAGGTGCCAAAGGCCTTGATCGGCTCCGCCTGCATCTTGGCCTTGGGCAGATCCACGCCATACTGCTTTTTCAGCTGATCGGAGATTTCCTTGGTGGTAACGGCACCGAAGAGCCGGCCGCTGGTCCCCGCCTTGGCAGGGATCTTCACCAGGTATTCCGCCATCTGCTTGGACAGGGCCATTGCCTCCGCCCGCTCCCGGGCCTCCTGCTCCCGCTTTGCCTTTTCCTTCATCTGCATGGTATTCACGTTGTCCGCAGTTGCGGGCTGAGCCAGTCCCCGGGGCAGCAGAAAATTCCGCGCGTATCCGTCGGAAACCTCCACCAGCTGACCCTTTTTCCCCTGGCCCTTCACATCCTTCTGTAAAATCACTTTCATAGCTAAACCTCCATATTATACAAGGCAAATCGCCCATTTGCTTTTCTCAGCCTTCTTCAAAATAGGCGTCAATGGCCTTTTCCAGCCGCTCCTCTGCCTCTTTCAGGCTGGTATCCGGGAGCTGCGCTCCCGCGATCATGGCGTTGCCGCCGCCGCCCAGTTCCTCTAAAATCACCTGGACATTGACGCCGCCCATGGACCGGCCGGAGATCACAGCCCGCTGGCCGTCCGCGAAGAGGACGAAGGACGCCTCCACCCCGGAAATATTCATCAGCTCGTCCGCCGCCTGGGCAGCCACCACCCGGTTGCATTGGCCGGTAACCACGGCCAGTGCGATGTTTTCCCGGTACATCCGTGCCTTCTGAATGATAGCATACCGGGCCACTGTGCCGGACAGATCGTTCTGGAACAGCTTCTTTACATCCGCCGTATCCGCGCCCAGCCGGCGGAGATAGGCCGCCGCCTCAAAGGTGCGGCCGCCGGTGCGCATGGTGAAATTTTTGGTATCCAGCACAATGCCTGCCAGCAGGGACTCCGCCTCACAGCGCAGCACGTCCCGCGGCTCCAGCAGGTATCCCATCAGCTCCGCCACCAGCTCACAGGCAGAGGAGGCGGATGGCTCATGGAAATTCAGAACGGCGTTGGAGATATACGTAGCCGCCCGGCGGTGGTGATCGACGACCGCCACCTTGTTGCAGGATTCCAGCAGCTCCGGGGCCAATACCATTTCCGGCCGGTTGGTATCCACCACCACCAGGACAGAATTGGGATCCACCTCCACCAGTGCGTCCTGGGTGCTGATAAACGCATTCTTATACAGGGGATGGGAGACCAGCAGGCGGCGCAGCGGCTCGCTGGGTGCGTCCGCCTTGTCTCGGATAATATAGGCGGGAACCTCCTTCTTTCTGGCGATGGCGCAAATGCCGGTGGCTGCGCCTAAGGCGTCCAGATCGGAATTCTTGTGGCCCATCACAAACACAGCAGAGGCGCCGGAGATCAGCTCTCCCAGGGCGCTGGCCATCACCCGGCTCTTGACTTCGGTATGGCGCTCTGTCTCCCGGTTTCTGCCACCGTAGAACTCAAAGTTGAAGCGGTTCTTAATCACCGTCTGGTCACCGCCCCGGGACAGGGCCATTTCCAGGGCCAGGCTGGCGAACTGATACAGCTCCCCGTAATTGCCCGCGTCCCGGCCAATGCCCAGGGACAGGGTAGCGTTAATGGTATTGGGGCTGACCACCTGGCGGACGGCCTCCAGCACGGAAAACTTATCCTTCAGGATGTGATCCATATACTCCTCATCAAAGAGGAAAATATAGCGGTCACGGTCATACTTGCACAGCATCCCTCGGGCCGGCTCCACCCACTGGCTGATCTTTTCGTCAATATTGGCCAGCAGGGCGGACTTGGCGTTGTCGGTGACCCCTTTGAACAGCTCCTCGTAGTTATCCAGCGCGATAATGGCCGCCACCGGGCGGGTGCGGGCATGCTGGATTTTCAGCTGGGAGAACTCGGTGACATCCACCCAGTAGGTGGTGGCCAGCAGAACGCTGGACGCATCGTCCCCAGTGCGGATGATATGCCCATAGACCTGATAGCTCTTTCCACCGCACTCCACCTCTTCGGGATTTTCCTTTTTGCCGTCCAGAAGCCATTGGTAACGGAAGCCGGGCACCACGTTTTCCAGCTTGGCATCGAAGGCCCGCTCGCTCTGTCCGGTGATCTTGTTAAATGGCTCGTTGTTCCAGACAATCTCATCGCTCTCCGGCCGGAAAATCACCATGGGGATGGGAGCGTTCAACATGGTATCCTTGGAGGCTGTGTCCATATTGGCGGAGGTGTTCTGGATATAGCGCTCAATCTCCTTCCGGCGAACTCCCCGGGTCCTCAGATGAACGGCCCACAGCAGCAGGACGATCACCAACTCCGCAATGCCAATATAGCGCTGAAACCAGAGGGTCACCAGAGAGAACACCACCAAACACACAAAGCAGGACTGCATTCTCGGCTCCAGCAGGCTGGTGAGCTTACTTTTCTTTCGCCTCATAACCTGTTCCTCCCATTTCTCTTTCCTCAATCCATATCTGCGCATAATCTCTCATCATAGATATTCTATTATAGCAAATCCGCCGTTAAAGTACAAGCATTTTCAAATTATTGACCGTCTTTTAATGTGGCTGCCAGCGCCTGGGCAAAGAGCCGCCCTCCCCGCAGGGCCTCTTGCAGGGTGTTGCCGCAGCTGCCCACCTCCACCAGCAGGGAACCGGAGGTCAGATCCTGGTTGAATCGGGAGGAGCGCAGGTTGATGGGCCGGGGCAGCGTGCTGTCGATGGAGAGCAGTTGGTGCTGAATCCGGATGGCAAAGGACAGATTCCCCTTCCAGTTGGGGTGGTCTAGCCCGCCGGCATTGGTGCCCATAACCAGCATGACCTGGGCGGTTTTCTCCCCGTTCACCGTGGTGACCACCTTATAAGTAGTGCCATCGTCGGCAATCAAGGCGTCCCGGTGGACATCCAACACCAGGGAGATGGTGGGATACTCCTCCAGATAGGCCTGAATCCCCGCCCTGGCCCGGGCGTAGGAGCCGGTATAGCTGGGATAGTCGTACAAATCGGTGTCGTGGATAACAGAAAACCCTTCCTCCTCCAGGACGGAGGCAATTTCCTCCCCCACCCGAAGCATATTATAGCTGCTGTCCGTGGTGCGGTAGGAATCTGAGCTGGTGTACTGGTCCTCCCCGTCCATGGTGTAGGCCTCGGTGCCGTGGGTGTGCATAATCAGGATCTGCGGCCCCTCCTGGCTCAGATTGATCTGGGTGTTCAGCGCCGCCACCGCTTTCATGTCCACACTCAGCTCGGCGCTGTTGTTCAAATAAATATTATCCAGGGAAATGGCGTTGGCCCCGCTGGCGCTGGTGATGGTCTTTTCCGGATTCTGGGAGGCGGCCTCACTCTCCGCCGGCACTTCACTTTCCGCCGCAGGGGATTCCGAGCGGGGAACCGTCTCCGGGGCAGGCGTGACCTCCGCCAAAGGCTCCGCCGCCATGCTGTCCTCCTCCAGGTCGTCCAGCTGCCCCGCCGCCAGGGCCGGGGAGGCGGCAAAGACCGCCTGCTCCAGGGTCTCCATCCCCTCGCCCAGCTGAAAGGCCAGAATCCTTTGGCTGAAATCCCAGCTCTCCAGGGCGTCCCGAACCTCCCGCCGGAGGGCCTCCCCGCCTCCGGCCTGGCTCAGCATCCAGAGGGCCGCCCCCGCCAGCAGCAGCGCTCCGCATCGCCGCTGGCCCTTTCCCGCTTTGTTTTGCCTTTTCATTGCCCGCTCCTCTTCTTTTGTCCTGATGTTTTGCTTATCAGGACACTTTATGCAGACAGGCGGGAAGGTATGCCCCAGGGGCTGGCGGGGGATTCCCCCTTTCAAATCACAATGTACAGTTGCTTTTTTTCTCAACTTGCATTAAGATGAACATACTAAAACATCATTGTTATGCGGCGGGGCCAATCCGCCCGGCTGCTTTACTCAGGAAGGAGCGAGCAAGATGAAAGACGGATTTGTGAAAGTGGCAGCAGCAACCCCGAAAATTCGGACAGCCGACTGTCATTATAACGCGGAGCAAGTATTCACCCTTATGCGGGAGGCGGACAAGCAGGGCGTGAAGGTGCTCTGCTTCCCCGAGCTGTGCCTGACCGGCTACACCTGCGGGGACCTGTTCCTACAGCGCACCCTGCTCCGGGGCGCAGAGGAGGCCCTGGGCACCGTTCTCGCCGCCACCAGGCACCTGGAGATCCTGGCTGCGGTGGGCCTGCCGGTGCGTTGCAGCAGCAAGCTCTATAACTGCGCCGCCGTGATCCAGAAGGGCAGGATTCTGGGCCTGGTTCCCAAGCAGCACCTGCCCAACTACTCCGAATTCTACGAAAAGCGATGGTTTACCCCTGCTGGGAACATCAGCGAACTCATTACCCTCTGCGGTCAGAGTGTGCGGCTGAGCGCCAGGCAGCTGTTCCCCTGCCGGGAGCTGCCTGAGCTGGTCATCGGGGTGGAGATCTGTGAGGATCTGTGGGTCCCCCATCCCCCCTGTGAGGAGCTGACCGCCGCAGGAGCTGCCTTGATCCTGAACCTGTCCGCTTCGGACGAGATTGTCTGCAAGGACAGCTACCGCCGCTCCCTGGTGTCCTCCACCGCCGGCCGTCTGGTCTGCGGCTATGTCTACGCCGATGCCGGCGAGGGGGAATCCTCCACTGATCTGGTGTTCGGCGCCCACAACATCATTTCGGAGAACGGCTCCATTCTGGCAGAGTCCCGGTTCTCCACTGGCCTGACCCTCAGTGAAATCGACTTCCACAAGCTGGCCGGGGAGCGCCAGCGGATGGATACCTATCCGGCGCCCGATGGGGACCGGGCCTATGAGATCCAGCCCTTCTCCCTGGCCCCCTGTGAGACAAAGCTGTCCCGCTATATAGCCCCTAACCCCTTTGTCCCCGCTGACCACGGGGACCGGGCCGCCCGCTGTGAGGAAATCCTGCTGCTGGCTTCCCTGGGCCTGAAAAAGCGGCTGGAGCACACCCACGCCGCCAAGGCGGTGATCGGCCTGTCCGGCGGCCTGGATTCCACCCTGGCGATTCTGATTACCAAAATCGCCATGGATATGCTGGGCCGGCCGGGTACGGACATCATTGCCGTCACCATGCCCTGCTTCGGCACCACCGACCGCACCCGGGACAACGCCTGCCTGCTGGCCGACTGCCTGGGCGCCACCCTCCGCCGCGTCGACATCGGCAAGGCGGTGCAGCAGCATTTTAAGGACATCGGCCAGTCTATGGAGGATCACTCCGTCACCTTTGAGAACGGACAGGCCCGGGAGCGCACCCAGG
>CAZVVH010000132.1:0-6234 GCA_964630475.1 uncultured Oscillospiraceae bacterium
GAACCAGGATATTGCCAGCCAGCACATACTGACCGTCAGCTCTCTTGACACCCAATCTCTTGGACTCGGAGTCGCGGCCGTTACGGGTAGAACCAACGCCCTTCTTATGAGCGAAGAACTGAAGAGTAATGTTCAGCATAATTTACACCTCCAAAACAGTGATGTTCTCGGGATACTCTGTGTGCAGCTCTGCCAGATAAAGCATCATGGCAACCAGCAGGGTCTGACAGGTGTTCTCAGCCTGGTCAGGCAGATTTCCCGGGAGCCTAAGGGAAATTTTTGTGTTTACCGGATCCACTTTGACGGAAGCCTCCAACCCGAGCACATCGTTGATGGCACATTCCACCAAGCGGATGGTGCTGGAAACTGCGGCACAGACGATATCCTCCCCTTCGTCAGCATAGTCGCTGTGACCTGCGGACTCAAAGGAAACGATCCGGCTTCCCTCCAAATGAAACGTAACTGTGGTCATAACAGATTACAGAGCAATCTTATTGATGACAACCTTGGTGTAGGGCTGACGATGGCCCTGACGACGGCGATAGCCCTTCTTGGGGTTATACTTAAAGATCATAATCTTCTTGCCCTTACCGTTCTTCTCCACGGTGGCCTCGACCTTTGCGCCCTCCACAGTGGGAGTGCCGAACTGGTTGTTCTCGCCGTCCAGAATTGCCAGGACCTGATCGAAAACAACAGCCTCGCCTGCCTCGGCGTTCAGCTTCTCGATGTAGATAGCCTCACCCTCAGCGACCTTATACTGCTTACCGCCAGTAACAATAATTGCGTGCATTCTTTTTGCACCTCTCTCCTTTAGAGTCTCGCTATCCCGGGCGACAGCCTGTACCAAAACCAAGCTGTGCTTGCACGCCCTTTCAAAGCGGCCCCATTATTGTAACAGACGCATTGTGATCTGTCAATAGTTTTTGCCTTTAAAATTCCCAAAAATCCCGCCATTTGATTCCCATTCAGAGGGTTTCAATGTCCATCATCTTATCCACCCGGCGCTGATGGCGGCCGCCCTCAAAGGGGGTATTCAGGAAGGTATCCACGATCTCCTTCATCATGTTGACCCCGATCAGTGCACCGCCCATGGCCAGCATATTGGCGTCGTTGTGGCGGCGGCTCATCTGGGCGGACAAAGGCTCAGAGCACAGGGCGCAGCGGATCCCCTTCACCTTGTTGGCGCTGATGGAAATGCCGATGCCGGTGGTGCAGACCACAATGCCGGTGTCACACTGACCGCCGGCCACCGCCCGGGCAGCGGCCTCGCCAAACTCCGGGTAGTCGCAGGAGTCCAGGGAATGGGTGCCGAAATCCTGGTATGCAATCCCCTTCTCCTCCAGATACTTTTTCACTTCCTGCATCATCGGATAGCCTCCGTGATCACAGCCCAACGCAATCTTCATACTCATATTCTCCCTTTCTCTTTCGTTCCATGTTATAACTCCATCATAACCGGTTTTCTCTCCCGGTAAACGCAGAACCACCGGAAGCCCAGCTCCTTCAGTAGGGCATGTCCCGTCTGGATGCCCTTGCCGATGTCGGCGGGGTCATGGGCGTCGGAGCCTAAGGTAATCAGCTCTCCCCCCACTTCCCGATACCAGCGAAACAGCTCCCGGTAGTCCTCCACGCTTTTTCCCCGGCAGGTGTTCAGCTCCAGGGCCTTGCCATGCTCCACCAGCCGGCGAAGAATGCCTCGAATCCGCCCTTCCCACGGGGTCAGGGTAACAGGCATCCCGTCCCGGTCCCGCATGTAGCGGAGCAGGTAGGGCACATGGGCCAGGGAATCGAAGCCGTTCCAGGCCGCCAGCCGTTCCATAGAGGACAGGTAATCCTCTATGGCGCTGCGGCACAGCTCCGGATTGTCCCGATAGTCCAAATCATAGAAATCCTTGCAGCCGGCCCTTACACTTAGATTATGCACGGAACCCAGGACAAAGTCCAGCTTTTCTTTCAAAATTTCCTCCGCTTCGGCAGGGAAATCCGATGCACCGCCGATTTCGATGCCATAGTTCAGCCGCAGCCTCCCCTGGGCCGCCTGCTTTGCCTGGGCGAACTGGGTCCGCAGAGGGGCCCAGTCAAAGTCCAACTCAATGGTCCCCTGCATGCTCAGCAGGTCGCAGTGGTCGGTGACCGTCAGCTCGTCCAGGCCCTTGGCAATAGCCTGGGCCACCAGGCTGGTCATGGGCTGCATCCCGTCCGGGGAACAGCTGGAGTGGGTGTGGTTATCAGAAAAATACATCCGCGCATCTCCTTTATCCGAAGGGCCAGGTGGGGAACCACTTCAAGAAGGCGTAGCAGTACCACTTGGGCACCGTCAGGCCGGACAGAGCGGGATAGAACAGGGCAAACAATGCCACGGCATAGGCGGTCACCCCGTAGACAATTCGCTTACAGCGGCCCTTCGACCGCTCCCAGATCTCATTCATCACATAGACGATGGCAAACACCAGGAAGAGGATGCAGCCAAAATAATGGTACTCAAAGGTGGTGCGGGTGATAAGCATCCAGGGAAACAGCTCGGCAAACCAGGCCACAAAGAGGAACAGGGCCAGTCCGGACTTCTTCCAGATGGCTTGTACCAGCAGGATCACCTCCGCCAGCAGGCCGCCCCAGGCCACCACCGGATTGGCGAAAGCGCCGATGCAGGCCTTGGTGCCGTCTGGATTGTACTTCACATAGTAGAGGATGGGCCGGATATCCAGCACCCATTGCCACCAGCGGGATTCATAGGGGTGGGATTGATCTACGCCGTTGTGGTAGGTGAACATGAAAACCTGATTGTCGATCATCTCCTGGATGACCGAGTTTCCGGAGGCTATGGCATAGGGAAGGTAGGTCAGGGTGTAAAGGATACCGGGGATAAGGATAAAGAACACCACCGACCACAGCAGGGTCAACAGCATCCACCGGTAGAAGCCCTCCGGATAGCGCCCCTCCCCTTTCTTGTAGCGGATCCACTTCACGATCAGATTCCAGAAGTACAGCACGCACAGGCCCGCTCCCGCATAGATCACCGTCCACTTGCTGGCGGCGCCGATACCAAAGAACAGGCCGCACAACCCCAAAGGCACCAGCTGACGGCTCAGCTTGGTTCCCTCCTCCACGGTGAAGTAGCGGTAGAGGAAGTAGAAGGACAGCAGCACAAAGAGCACGGAATAGGTGTCAATGGTGGCAATCCGGGTCTGGGCAAAGTGCATGAAGTCAAAGGCAAAGAGGAGGGTACCGCAGGTGGCCAGCGGCGTCTTGCCAAACAGGTTTTTCAGGAAAAGGTAGAGGATGGGTAGCATGGCAGCCCCCAGCAGAGTGCCCACAATACGCCAGCCCACTGGGCACATGCCAAACACCAGGATCCCCAGGCTCATCATCAGCTTGCCCAGAGGCGGGTGGGAATTCTCATAGGGGTAGACATTGTTCAAGTGCTCGTAGGCGGTCCGGGCGTGGTAAACCTCGTCAAAATAGGTGGAATTCATAAAGGAAATGGTTTCCGGGATCTGATCCGCCTCATCGGTCAGCAGTTCCCCATTGCCCCAGGGCAGCAGGGCATCTCCGGAGATCAGTTCCCCCGCACTGTTGAACAGGGCTACCTCTCCCAGGGCCAGGTCATCACCGTCCACCAGCTTGATCTGAATATACTTGGCAGTGATGGGGAAGCTCCAGTAGGGGGTGTGGGTGTTGGAGTCCTCCTCCGCCATCTCCTCCGACATGTCATGCCACTTGAACAGGGTATTATAGCGCTGATACACCTCGTCCAGGGTGGTCCAGCTCTCATAATCGCTGGAGAAGGACACCTGAAAGCTGCCGCCGGAATACAGGCCGGTATAATACCAGATGTTGCTGATCTCTTCCTCCTGGGCCAGCTCAATCACCGCCACAGCGTTCTGGGGGGTCAGGTGGGCAAAGGTCTGCGGGTCCTTGAAGGAGCCAAGGTTAATCAGGGCCACAGCCAGATAGATGCCGGTGATTACCAGCACAGGCAGGCGGTCCTTCTTTTCCATAGGATGACGCTTCAGCCGGAAGGACAGCTTTTTCTTCTCCTTGGACGGAAGCGCTTCCCCCGCCTCCGCCAGCCTTGCCGCCCGTGCTTTCAGCCGCTTGCGCTCACACCATATTTCCTCAAGATAACGGTAAATAAAGCACAGCACCACACCGATGGTCAGCGCGATCAGCACACCGGTGGTGATATCGTAAATAGTATCCTGCATAGAAGCCTCCAAGCGTCAGAAAAAATAAAGGGGGAGCAGCACAATACTGCTCCCTCTATCTTAATTCTTCTTCTTGTGTTTGTCAAAGAAAGTTTTTTTGCCTCCGATTCCTTCCTCCCCACTTGCGGCGGGTTCCTCCCCCCGCATAGCGGCGTCAAAGGCCCGAAGGGCCTCCTTCTGCCTGGCGTTCAGGTTCCGGGGCACCTCCACTCGGACGGTAACATACTGATCCCCCCGCTCCTTGCTGTACACATTGGGAATTCCTTTGCCCCGCAGGCGGAAGCGGGTCCCGCTCTGGGTGCCGGCGGGCAGCGGATACTTCACCTTGCCGTCAATGGTAGGCACCATCAGATCGCAGCCCAAAGCCGCCTGGACGAAGGAAACGGGAATCTCACAGAAAACATGGTCGCCGTCTCGCTGGAAAATGTCGTGGGGGATGATCTCAACCTCCACGATCAGATCGCCGGCCAGGCCGCCGTTCTTGCCGGCATGGCCCTCCCCATGGAGGGCGGTGGCCTGCCCATCGTCAATGCCGCCGGGAATATTCACCTTGATGGTGCGCTGGCGGCGCTCTGAGCCAGTGCCCCGGCAATGCTTGCAGGGGCTGTGGACGATCTTACCTGTGCCACGGCAGAGGGAGCAAGGCTGTGTGGTGGCCATATTGCCCAGCATGGTGCGCTGCACCTTGCGGATAGAGCCGGTGCCGTTGCAGTCCGGGCAGATCTCCGGAGTGGTGCCCGGCTCACAGCCGGAGCCGTTGCAGACCTCGCACTTCTCCGCCCGGTTGATGGTGACCTCCTTGGTGCAGCCAAAGGCCGCCTCCACAAAGGTGAGCCTGACCTTGGTACGGATATTCTGGCCCTTGGTGGGACCGGTGTGCTGCTGACGGCGACTGCCGCTAAAGGCACTGCCGAACAGATCTCCGAAGATGTCGCCCAGATCCCCAAAGTCACCGGTGAAACCGCCGCCAAAGCCGCCGCCTGCGCCTGCGCCAAAGTTGGGATCCACACCGGCGAAGCCGAACTGGTCATATTTGGCCCGCTTATCCGCGTCGGACAGCACTTCATAGGCCTCATTTACTTCCTTGAATTTGGCCTCTGCCTCCGTGTCTCCGGGATTCATATCAGGATGGTACTTCTTGGCCAGCTTCCGGTAGGCCTTCTTGATCTCATCGTCAGAAGCCCCCTTGGAAACCCCCAGCACCTCATAATAATCGCGTTTTTGTTCTGCCAAATGTATTCACCTCTCTGATTGAGGATAAAGCACGGGAATGGGACGAGAATCCCCGCCCCATTTCCGGCTCCGATTGTCAATTACTGCTTGTCATCATCGACGACCTCATAGTCGGCGTCATAATAGCCCTGGTCGCTGCCCTGGCTGCTCTGGCCGCCCTGGTTCCCTGCATCATAGCCGCCCTGAGCGCCCGTAGCGCCCTGGGGATTCTGCTGATAAATCTTCTGAGACACGGCGTAGAAGGCCTGGGTCAGAGCTTCGGTGGCGGACTTGATGGCTGCCACATCGGTGCCCTTCAGTGCATCCTTCAGGGTGTTCAGGGGGCCTTCCACAGAGGCCTTATCCTCGGCGGAGAGCTTGTCGCCCAGCTCACTGAGGGTCTGCTCAGCCTGATAGACCATCTGGTCGCCCTGGTTGCGGGTATCAACCTCGTCCTTGCGCTTTGCGTCCTCAGCCGCATACTGCTCGGCTTCCTTGACGGCCCGGTCGATATCCTCCTTGGACAGGTTGGAGGAAGCGGTGATAGTGATCTTCTGCTCCTTGCCGGTGCCCAGATCCTTGGCGGAAACGTTGACGATGCCATTGGCGTCGATATCAAAGGTAACCTCGATCTGCGGCACACCCCGGCGGGCGGGAGCGATGCCGTCCAGCTGGAAGCGGCCCAGGGTCTTGTTATACTGTGCCATCTCCCGCTCGCCCTGGAGAACGTGGACGTCCACCTGGGTCTGGTTGTCAGCGGCGGTGGAGAAGATCTGGCTCTTCTTGGTGGGGATGGTGGTGTTGCGCTCGATGAGCT
>CAZVVH010000133.1:0-6217 GCA_964630475.1 uncultured Oscillospiraceae bacterium
TCGCCGGCCGAAGGCTTAAATGCGAGAGCTTGTGTATCATACCGCGAATTTACCCAATTGTCAACCCTAATTTGAGTTTTTTCGCCTTCTTTTCGAGCTGTCCGCCCCATGCGGACAACAGTTTCGAAATTATCACTTGAAGAAAGACATCCTCTGTGCTATGATAAACTTAATTATTCACTAAGCTAAATTATAGAGGAGTGATTACAATGCCCATCAAAATTCCGGAAGATCTGCCCGCACGTACAACGCTGGAGCATGAAAACATCTTTGTCATGACCGAGAACCGGGCCATGAGCCAGCACATTCGCCCCCTGCGTGTGCTGATTCTCAATCTGATGCCCACTAAGATTGTCACCGAGACGCAGTTCATGCGCAAGCTCTCCAACACCCCTCTGCAGATTCAGGTGGAGCTTCTGCAAACCGCCAGCTACACTCCCACCCATGTGGACAGCAATCATCTTGAAACCTTTTATCGCACCTTTGACCAGGTCAGGGACGATTATTATGACGGCATGATTATCACCGGTGCTCCTCTGGATTTTGTCCCCTACGAAGAGGTCGCCTATTGGGACGAGCTTTGTGAAATCATGGAGTGGACTAAAACCCATGTCCATGCCACCCTCCACAGCTGCTGGGGCGCATTTGCCGGCCTGTACTATCATTACGGGATTCAGAAGCGCATCTTCAGTGAAAAGCTCTTCGGCGTATTCCCCCATATCATCACCAAGCAGAAATCTCCCTTATTCCGCGGTGTGGACGATGTGTTTTACGCTCCCCACTCCCGCTGCATCGGCATTCGCACTGATGATCTGTTTTCTCATCCTGAGCTGGAACTGATGGCCGCCTCTAAGGAAGCCGGTCCCTTTATGATTAAGAGCCAGGACAACCGTCACTTTTTCATGTTCGGTCACCCGGAGTATGACGCGGATACTCTGGCTAATGAGTATTGGCGCGACGTCAACAAGGGCCTTGAGATCAAGCTGCCCGTAAACTACTTCCCCAATGACGATCCTACCAAGGCTCCCATCGTCACCTGGCGTTCTACCGGCCAGCTGATTTTCTCCAACTGGCTGAACTTTTATGTGTATCAGACCACCCCCTACGACGTGAAAGAAATTCAGTTCGGTGCCAGCGGAGCCGGAATTTAACATTAAATGCGAAAGGGGCTGTCTCAGGTGAGGCAGCCCCTTTTTTCTCTTATTCACGGATTGTATTCCGCTGGCCTCTTTCCGCTCCGAATCAGGCAGACCGCCGCAAAGACGCAGACCAGGCATTCCGCCAAGGGCATTGCATACCAGACTCCGGAGATCCCGAAGATGGCAGGCAGGATCAGGATCAACGCTCCGCTGACAAACAGCCCCCGCAGCAGCGCCACCACGTTGGAAAGCTTGGGCTGCAGTGTAGATTGCAGGTAATAGGTGGCAACCACATTCACTCCCATAAAGAGGAAGATCAGCACATAGGGCCGCACCACCTCCGGGGCAATATTCAGAACCTCAGGGGTGGCATCCATAAACAGCTTCACCAGCCAGCGTGGGAAAAGCAATCCCACCAGGGCAAACACAATCCCCATGGCGATGACAGCCACCAGGCCCATTTTGAGCACCCCCCGCACCCGCTTTTGTTCCCCGGCGCCATAGTTTACCGACACCACAGGCTGCACCGCCTGTCCGACGCCGCTGAACAGGGATTGGAACAGAGTGGCCATGGTGCCCACTGCGCCAAAAACCGCCAGATAGTCGGTTCCTCCGTAGCGCATGATCTGATTATTCAGAATACAGAACAGCACCACATTGGCAAAATCCAGCATCCCAGCGCCAAAGCCAATCCCGCATATCGCCTTGCTTCTCCCCCCAAAGCCCCCGGGCTTTCTCACCCGCAGCTTGGACTTCTTCGAGAAGAAGTGGGTACACAGAATCACCGTTTGCAGCGCATTGCTGATCACCGTGGCCAAGGCCGCGCCGCTGATGCCCATGCCCATGGGAAATACCAAAAACCAATCTCCGAAGATATTGACCGCGCCGCCGATCAGCACCGCCTTCATGGCTAACCCCGGCGCCTCATCATTGCGGACAAAGCAAGCCAGAAAAATGGAAGCGATAAACAGTGGGAAGAACCCGATCACCCAACGGGCATAGCGCATAACCATGGGCAAAAGGGCTGCGTCCGCACCGAAAAGAGAAAAAATCTGGTCATGGAGGAAGGTAAAGGCCAGCCACACCAGAAGGGTGATCCCGCCCATCAGCGCCAATGCCGCCGCGAACCAGGCATCTCCCTCTTCTTTTTTACCCTCACCCCTGGCATTGCTCATCAGAACCGCGCCGCCAATGCCGCACATCAGCGAAAGAAACACAATCACGCCATACAGCGGCGAAATCACAGCCATGGCCGCCGCGCCATCCGGGCCCTCTGCCTGACCCACCGCAATGGCATCCACAAAGCTGTAAATCGACATGACCACTGCGCTGCCCATAGATGCTGCCAAATAGTGGCAGAACACCTTGCCCAGATCGTCTTTGATTAAATCCACAGGCTCACATCCTTTTTGACTTTGTTTTATATCTCCATTATAACAGAATTTACTTGGAGTTTAAAATAACTCTTACGCACAAAGATATAACCTTGCCAGCATAATGTTATCTCCTGCCGAACCGTTCTTCCGCCGCCAGCAGCGGCCCGCGGATCATTCTTGGCAGCTTCTCCAGCGCCCAGCTCCGCAATTCCTCCGGAATTGGATAGCAGGCCTCCGCCAGGCTGCCCGCAATGGCCCCGATGGTATCCGAGTCCCCGCCAATAGAGATAGCCAGGCGGATCACGTCCTCAAAGCTTTCCCCCTCCAAAAATGCCTGGATGGCCTGGGGTACCGAGCCTTGGCAGCTGACATCAAACCGGTAGTTGGAGCGGATTCGGTCCAAGGTAAAGCTCATGTTATAATAGGACTCCGCGCAGGCCTTTACGCCGGCCTTTCCTTCCCCCTGGCACAGGCGGAAGATACACTCTGCCACTACCTCTGCGCCCTTAATCCCCTCCGGATGGTTGTGGGTCACGGCGGCAGAGGCACGGCCCAGCCAGCGGGCCTCCTCCACCGTCTTTGCCGCCCAGCCGCAGCAGGAAGCCCGCATGGCAGAGCCATTTCCCCAGCTGTTGTAGGGCTGCGGGTTCTCCTGCCTGAGCCAACGGGCAAAGGATCCTCCATAGCCCGCATCGGGGAACGCCCTGCCAAACTCCCGCAGCTTGCACAGAAACATGCGATAGAAAAACGCCTCCGCATTTGGCTTCTCCATCCAGTTCTCCCCCAGACTGTCCAGCGCGTCCAAGATTCCCTCTGTGATGGCGGCAGTCATGGCCGTATCGTCGGTAAAGCGGCACCGTCCATCCATCAAATGCTCCGGTTTTACTTTGATATTATGCCACTCGTAGATGGAGCCGCAGATATCACCAATTGCTGCACCCAGCATGATCTCATCTCCTTATACGACCAGCCCGGCGGTTTCCCACCGGGCTGGTTTTCACACTCATTCTGCCTTGCCGGAAACAATCCAGGGAGAGGACTGTGCCACAAACACATTCTTGCTGTTCAGCTTGGACACCGCCACCTGAATCACTTCCATATTCCCAATTCCGTACTTCGCAAAAATCCCGAGAATCTGGGTCAAAAGATTCAGCTCCAGGGTATAAACCACAATCTCGATTTTGGGATTCCGGACCAGCAGGCTGGCAATCTCCATCTCCAGCCGACTGGTGGCCACAATAAAGGCAGTGGTGGGCGTGGGAACCTCCATCAGAGTGCCAGGCTCCATATTGTTGATAATATAGACGTTGTTCAGTCCAAACTTCCGGACATTCTCCTCCATGGCCATTCTGTCATCCCGATCGTACTCCACCGCGATCACGTCGCCTTCACTGGCCAGCATAGCAGCCTCCACGGCAATGGACTCACCGGAGATAATGCACAGGCTGTCCTGCTGACCCACATGAAGCTTGTTCATAATCACGGAGCGGATCTCGCTGCCCACATAGCGGATGGAACCGGCGGAGAAGTTGATATTGTCCATGCCCACCTTGTAGGCGCCGGTGGCATTGGGATTGCAGATCACCATACCGGCGGAAGCATTGATGCCCCGGTTGATCATGTCCGCCAGCCGGTCATGTTTAATCTCTCCCACAGGCTCGCTGCCCTCATTGTACCAGATCTCGCAGTCCCCAAGGCCTGCGTCCCACATGGTATAAAAGATATCCGGATGGCCCGCATCGGTCAGCACCAGAACGGTTTTGTTGGCTTCCACCGTGGGGATCAAGCTGCGGTTCTTCCTCGTAATATCTAAAATCTTCACCTTTTCCAGATCTATTCCGGCCCGCTGCGCATAATATTCCAGCCAGGCCAGAATGGTGCTGTTGGAAAACAGCGCGGAAGAATTGGAACTCATATTGATAACCTCCCCGGGCCTGCGCCCTCATTGTTTTTCTATTTTATCAGATATGGACAAAAATGGCAATGCGCTTACCCGATTTTTCCCACAAATTTGAACAGTGCCTCCGCCAAAGCGAAGGCACTGCTTCTGTAACCTGTATCAGAATCCGAACAGGCCTGTGATGTAATCCCACAGGTTCCCCGCCTCTTCGATTAGGGAACCCACAGGGTCTGAGCTTTCCGAAGGCTTCTCGGGTTCTACGGGAAGCTCCGGCTGAGTGGGCTGTTCCGTCTCTTCGGGTTGCGGCAGCTTGTTCACCCAGCTCTCCAGATCCAGCTCCATCAGGTCGGACAGGCTTCCGGAATCCGGCACCGCCGTCTCCTCCAGGGTGCCCAAATAAAGCCCGTCCACATTCACCCACTGCCTGTCGCTCTGGATATTACATTCGATCTCCTTGGCGCTGATATCCGGAAGTTCAAATGTAATGCAGTCAAAGGCGCTTGCACTCCATTCCACCTGGGTCTCCAGCGGTTTTTCCTTGATATTCCCCGCCCAGTTTTCCCCGCGGACAACGCCGGACAGGGTCAGCACATCCCCGCTCTGCTCCGTCACTTGGAATGCAGCCTCCACTCGTTCCTCCTCAGAGCCAAAATGCCAGACCGTCCCTTCCAACTTCACCTGAGTTTGGGTGGCAGCGTCAGCATCAGAGGACTGCCAGACATACTGAAACCCCCCTTGTCTGTTCAGCGCCCCGGACATCTGGACCGTTCCGCTCTCGCGCAAATAGTGGGTCTCTTTTTCCACGGAATAGGTCTGCTGATAGCTGTTTTGCTCCTCATCCCATTCTTCGAAGAGTAATCCCACCACGTCATAGCCCAACTCCTCCCGGAGCTTTGCCTGGTTCTCTCGGGTGATTCCGCTCATGCAGGCGCGCTCTTCCAGCCTCAGCTCCGGCTCTCCGGCAACCTCATAGGAGCGCAGCGCCCAGCCGCTGCTCCGCACATAGGCATAGTGCAGCTCACAGTTGTAGCTCAGAACGAAGTCCTCGCCTGTCAGCTGCACCCAGCAGCTCACATCATCTGTCTGGTGATCCAAATCGGTATTCCGTTCCCGGATTTCCAGGGCGGTCTCCTGAACCTTCCAGATCTCGCCGTCAATGGTCACCGTGCGAATTTCCTCCGGCAGGTCCGCCATCATCTTCGCTTCATCCACCGGCTCCTCCATTTCGTGGCCGCAGCCGGCGGCGCAGGAGATGCTCAGGAGCAGCAACAGGGCCAAAATCAACTTTTTCATGGCATCACGCCTCCGTTCTCTTTAGTAATGCGCCCCTTCGATTCAAAGCGCTTCATCAAATTCCGATCCAAAAGCCCCTCTACTAGAATATATAACGTTCCTGTAAAAAAATACATACTTTTGAGGCGAAAAAAATCAGAGGTGCGAAGCCCGCCCTCTGACTTTTTTATCCTTACCAATTTGTCGTTCAGCCACCCAGGTAGGCCTTGCGCACGGAGTCATCGTTCAGCAGCTCCTCACCGGTGCCGCTGGTGACAATCTTGCCGGTGCTGAGCACATAGCCCCGGTTTGCAATGTCCAACGCCATCTGCGCGTTCTGCTCCACCAGAAGGATGGTGGTGCCCGCCGCATTCAGATCCTTGATGATGGAGAAAATCTCCTCCACCAGGATGGGTGCCAGGCCCATGGAAGGCTCATCCAGCATCAACAGCTTCGGCTTGGACATCAGCGCCCGGCCCATGGCCAGCATCTGCTGCTCACCGCCGGACAGGGTGCCTGCCACCTGCTTA
>CAZVVH010000134.1:0-6173 GCA_964630475.1 uncultured Oscillospiraceae bacterium
TTGGTGTAAAAGAGGAAAATCAGGGAGAACAGCGCCAGGACAGCCCGGCCAAAGCCCATAATGGTGGATAAGGTGTCCCCGCCCCGCATTTGGAGAAGCAGAGGGGAATCCGCCAGGTAAGCGATGATATAAAACATCATCACCATACCGGTGCAGGTCAGGATGTAGGGCAGGTACAGCTGCTTATTTTTTCGGATGCTGGTACAGGCCAGCCGGAAATGAAATCCCCGTTTCATCCCTGGTCACCGCCTGTCGCCAGCATGGTCAGCGTGTCAGAGATGCTCTGATAGAGCTGCTGGTTGGTGTTGCCGCCCCGGTAAATCTGGTGGAACACCTCGCCGTCCTTGATAAAGAGCACGCGCCCTGCATGGCTGGCCGCCTTCACCGAGTGGGTCACCATCAGGATGGTCTGGCCCTGGGCATTGATGCCGGCAAACAGCCGCAGCAGCTCATCGGTGGCCTTGGAATCCAGGGCGCCGGTGGGTTCGTCCGCCAGGATCAGCTTCGGACGGGTAATCAGCGCCCGGGCCACGGCCGCCCGCTGCTTCTGCCCTCCGGAGACCTCATAGGGGTACTTTTTCAGCAGGTCAAAAATGCCCAGCTCCTTGGCGATCGGCTCCAATCTCTGGCGCATGATCTCATAACTCTTCCCCGCCAACACCAGAGGCAACATAATATTGTCCTCTAAAGAGAAGGTGTCCAGCAGGTTAAACTCCTGGAATACGAAGCCCAGGTTATCCCGGCGGAAGGTGGCCATGTCCGCCTCCCGGATGGTGCTCAGATCTCTGCCATCCAGCAGAATCGTACCGCTGGTGGGCCGGTCCAGGGCCGCCAGGATGTTCAGCAGGGTGGTCTTGCCGGAGCCGGATTCGCCCATAATGGCCACATACTCCCCCTGCTCCACGGTAAAGGAGACATTTTTCAAAGCCTCCACCTGATTCCCGCCGAAGCGAGTGGTGTAGACCTTTCTCAGGCCTGTCACATCTAAGATACTCATTGCAAAAATCCTCCTGTGTCGGTTTCTGCATTTATTATAGCAAAAGGGGGAAATGGGCCTCCATGGATTCGGCTTACATTTCCCCCGTACTTTCTTACATTTTTGTCACATTCCGCTGACCCGCCGGAATCATTCAACCTCCAGGCCTTCCCGCGCCAGGTCAATCCTCACAACCGTCCCACGATCCACCTGGGATTCTACGGAAATCCCATGGCCCAGGTTGCCGCAGATCCGTTTGCACAGGTACAGCCCGATGCCGCTGGCCCGCTTGTCCCGGCGGCCATGATAGCCGGTATATCCCTTTTCAAAGATCCGGGGCAAATCCTCCGGGGCAATGCCCATGCCGGTGTCCCGAATACAGAGGGTTTGCTCCGGCTCCAGGGTGATGGAAATGCTGCCGGAAGAGGTGTATTTCAGGGCGTTGGACAGCAGCTGCTCCACCACAAAGGACAGCCACTTCTCATCGGTGAGTACGGTGGCGTTCACCGGCTCATAGTCCAGCCGCAGCTTCCGCCCGATAAACTCCCCGGCAAACTTCTTCACCGCCCCCCGGAGGATGCTGTCCAGGTCACATTCCCGGATGACATAATCGGTGGAATCTGAGTCCAGCCGCAGGAACATGAGCACCATCTCCACATACTGCTCCACCCGGAACAGGTCGGCGGTCAGCTTCCGGGACAGGGGAGAATCCTCGTTTTGCAGGGTCAGCCGCATGGAGGCGATGGGGGTCTTGATCTGGTGGGCCCAGATGGTGTAATAGTTCACCATATCCGCGTACCGGCGGTCCATCTGGGTGTGCAGCCGGGTCTGCTCCTGCCGGAGCAAGCGGATGATCTCCTGATAGTCCCGGTCGTCGATGGTCTCCTCCTCCGGGAATACATGCTCCATCAGCTCTCCGGACAGCTTGGCGATCTCGGTCAGCCGAATGTGCTTTTGGCAGGCCCGAACCATTTGCCGCACCAGAAAAATCAGCCAAAGCACGCCGCAGATCAATACCGGGTAGAGCACCGCCCTCAGGGGCAGCTGGTAAAGCCAGAAGGTCACGCCGAACACCGCCCAGGACAGCAGGAAGGCCAGTATCATGCCCTTCTGCTCATTCAGATAGGTCAGAATAAATCTCATGGTTCCGCCTCACTTATCCCCTTTCTTGGTGAAAAACGTCTAATCAAGAGCTGGTATCAATCAGATAGCCCACGCCAAATTTCGTTGTGATGAACTCGGTCAGCCCTGCGGCATTCAGCTTTTTCCGCAGGCGGTTCACGTTGACGGTCAGGGTGTTGTCGTCAATAAAGCTGTCCGACTCCCAAAGCTGCTCCATCAGCTTCTCCCGGCTGACCACCTTGCCCTTCTCCTGCATAAGGGTCATCAGGATCCGGTGCTCGTTCTTGGTCAGGGGGATCCTTTCCCCGTTGTAGGTGAAGGAGCCGTCTCCGGTATTCAGCATGGCGCCCCGGTGCTCCAGCACAGGAACCGCGTCTCCAAAGTCGTAGGTGCGGCGCAGCATGGCCTGGAGCTTGGCCATCAGCATATTCCCGTCAAAGGGCTTGGCAATAAAATCGTCCGCGCCCATATTCAGGGCCATGACGATATTCATATTGTCCGCAGCCGAAGAGATAAAGATGACGGGCACCTTGGACACCCGGCGGATCTCGCTGCACCAGTGATAGCCGTTAAAGAAGGGCAGCGTAATATCCAGAAGCACCAGATGAGGCTGGTAGTCCCCAAATTCCGCCATCACATTGCGGAAGTTCCTCACCTGCCGGGCCCCCAGCGCCCACTGCTCAACACGGGTCTGAATGGCGCCGGCAATGCCCGGGTCGTCCTCCACAATCAAAATTCGATACATATGATGTTCCCTTTCCCCGGTGTATAGATGTAATCCTGTTTCTCGATGAAATACCTTCAGCGTAAAACCCGTTTGCTGCGCACACTGGCAGCATGCAGAACTTAATATAAATAAACCTTTTTTTGATAGTATTGCACAGATCCGGACCGGAATCAAGTGTTTTGTTTTACAGCGAAAATCCGTGCCGGTAACAGCCGGCACGGATTTATAATGTAATATGGATTGTCGTTTGGGATCACAGCACTCTCCGTGCGCCCACATAGGCTTCGGTATACCAGATCTCCGTCAGGTCGGTGATGGTCACATAGCCTGCGCCGCTGGAGGCGTGGATAAACTGGCCGTCGCCGATGTACATTCCCACATGGCTGGCGGCCGCGCTGGTACCGGAGCGGAAGAACACCAGATCTCCCGGCTTCAGTTCCTCCCGGCTGACCTCCGTGCCGCAGGTGGTGATCTGCTGGGCGGCGGAGTGGGGCAAGCTGATACCAAACTGGTTCATAATGTACATGGTAAACCCGGAGCAGTCAAAGGTGGAGGGGCCTGCCGCCGCGTAGACATACGGACAGCCCAAATAGCCCTTTGCGGTCTCTACCACCTGCGCCCAGAGAGCTTCCTTTTCCTCCTCCACTCTCCAGGCGGGCTTGTCCGCGCCATAGGCCACAGAATCGCCCTGGATGTACCCCTGGGTTCCCTGGTAGATCACGGAATACCAGCCGTGGGCCGCGCTGACCAGCTGGACGGTCTCCCCAGCAACCAGATTCAGCAGCGGCTCGGTTTCCGCGTTTTCCCGGGCATAGATGCTCAGGTCCGCAGTCAGGGTGCCGAAGCTCTCCTCATAGGTCTCCGAAATGTTCTCCCAGAGCTGCTGCAGTTCCTCCTCATCCAGGTCCAGCTGAATGCTGTCCGCCGGAACGTAGCCGCACAGTTCCCCGCAGTAGACCTCGTACCACTCTGCGCCCTCCTCCTGTCTGGGCGCGGTGATGGCGGAACCGGGCAACAGATAACAGACCACAGGGCCTTCTGTGCTCTCCTCCCCGTAGACAGGGGTTCGGGTCACAGCCCCGCCTGCCACCACATCACTGGCTGCTTCCCTGATTGCGCTGTTCTTCAGCTCCTTTTGGGCCGCAGTCAAATCAATTTTGTTAAATGTAACCTCTGTACTGACGTAATAATCATGCTCGCCAATATCAATGCCTACCTGCGCGTTCTTGCCGCCCGGGAGGAAAACGCTTTTGGTCTCCACCTGGCCGGCAACCGGCTCCGATGCGGCAAAAACGGTCTCATGCAGGATATAACCGGACACCGCGCAGACTGCCACTGCAGCCGAAACTGCGATCCCTGCGAGGGCTAGATGGTTGCCTTGGGACAATTCCTTCATAAATAATGCCTCCGAGATTTGCTTGCCCCCATGGGGCTTCTGAGGAACCGGGCCGTTGACGAAGCCCCTTCCCCAGCAGGGCCGGAATTACTTTCCGGCCAGAGCGCGGTTCAGCCAGATCGCCGCAATATCCATGGCGGCATACAGGCTGTCCTTTTCGCTGCGCTTTACCACGCGGTCGCGGCTCTTGATGTTTGGCTCCGTCAGCTGGAGCTGAACGGAGATCTTGGTCGCAACCTCCAGGTCCTTGACCATCTTGGTCTCCAGAACCTGCATCATAATGATATATTTATCAGCCATGCTGCCGTAATAGATCAGGTTGTCCTTACGGCGCAGCGGATGGCCCTTGTATTCCAGTGGTAACACTTTTGTCGCCATTTATAAACCCCCTTGTTTTATTTTGCAACCAAATTGTAACACATAAGAATTTCATTGTCAACATATTTCCGGAAAGGCGGGAAATGAAGGAATCTGCCGCAGCTCCCTTGGGGAACCAAAAGGCTGCGGGCCATGGGCAATGGGAACCCCGCCGGTATAAAACCGGCGGGGAGCAGGTTTTGCTGATTTGTTTTTACTTATATTAAAACTGATTAAAAAGCTTGAAAAGCTTTTTATAGCACGAAGTGCGTTCCGTTTTTATGAGACGGCGCAGCGTGCAACCGCACGATGCTAGGATGCGCAGCACACGGGTTTCTCAATAAAGCATTTCATTGAGAAACAGTATTACTCTTCGTCAGGAATTGGAGGCTCCTCCGGAGCATCCCCCTCGGCGGCCTCAACCACGACCTCCTCTTCCGCAGGAGCTTCCCCGGCCTCAGCGCCCTCGTCTGCAAAGTCCTCGGGACCTACCTGAACCTGATCGTCAAAGTCCTCTTCGCTGACCTCGTTGGAGCTCTTCAGCTCCTCAATCTGGGACAGATTCTGCTGAATCACGTCCCGGGACTTGGAAATCCGGCTGCACAGCGCCACATAAGCTCCCTCCGGTGCATCCCCGTGCTCCGCGTAATAGAGCTTGCCGATCTCGATATAAGTGCGCTTGATGGCCGCCTCCTCGGAGTGATTGGTGGCTCTCAGTCTGGCGATCTCGGCCAGCTGCTTAGAACGGGTGATGCCGCTCTGGGCCGCGTTTGCCACCTTCTGGCCAAATTCACCAATCTTCTGCTTGCTCAGTTTTGCCATAAAGCATTGCTCCTTTCGGACAAATCATCCGTATTAACTTCTCTATTTTATCCCTGTTTCTCCTAAAAGGCAAGCATTTCCGGGAATTTTCTCCCGTTCCTCGCCATTTTTTCAGATCCAGGCAAAATGCGAGCCGGATGCAGGAGTGCATCCGGCTCGGGGGAACGATATGGGAGATTAGAACAGGCCGGTAATCACGCCGTTCTCATCAATGTCAATTTTCTCTGCAGCGGGCACCTTGGGCAGGCCCGGCATGGTCATAATGTCGCCGTTCTGCACCACGATAAAGCCCGCACCGGCGGAGACCTTTACCTTGGTCACGCTGACCGTAAAGCCCTCTGGGCGGCCCAGCTTGGTCTGGTCGTCGGACAGGGAATACTGGGTCTTTGCCATGCAGATGGGCAGGCCGCCGTAGCCCAGGCGCTCCAGAGTCTGAATAGATTTCTCCGCATCCTTGGAGTAGACCACATCGGCACCGCCGTAAATGCGTTGGACAATGGTCTTAATTTTGGCCTTGATGGGCTGGTCCAGCTCATAGGCAAACTGGAAGCTGTGGGATTGGCCGCACAGGCGGAGCACCTCCTGGGCCAGCTCCACGCCGCCTTCGCCGCCCTTGCCCCAAACCTCGGACAGAGCCACGTTGACCCCCAGCTCCCGGCACTTGGAGCGGATCATCTCCAGCTCCGCATCGGTGTCCTGGTTAAAGCGGTTGATGGCAACCACGCAGGGCAGGCCGAACACCTGGGTGATGTTCTCCACATGCTTGAGCAGGT
>CAZVVH010000135.1:0-6065 GCA_964630475.1 uncultured Oscillospiraceae bacterium
TTGGGATCCAATGCATCCCGCAGGCCGTCGCCCATCATATTGAAGCCAAACAGGGTCAGCATAATGAAGATGCCGGGGAATGTGATCATAGGCCAAAAGGTGGCAATATAATCCCGGCCCACGTTCATCATGGAGCCCCATTCCGCAGTGGGCGGCTGCACCCCCAAGCCGATAAAGCTTAGGCTGGAAATCTGCATAATATTGGCACTGATCCGCAGGGTGCAGTCAACGATGAGGGGTGACAACGTGTTGGGCACAATTTGACGTAGGATGATCCGCATATTGGTGGCTCCCCGGGCCTTGGCGGCTTCCACATACTCCATGCCCCGGATGGTCATCACATTCGCGCTCATCAGGCGCGCCACTGTGGGCGCTCCGGTAATGGCGATGGCCAAAGCAGTATTAAAAACGCCGGTGCCCAACATAGCCGACAGGCTGACTGCGAACAGCAGGCCGGGAATAGACATCATCACATCCATAACCCGCATAACAATGGCCCCATAGATTCCACCAAAATAGCCGGCAGTGGCGCCAAGCAGGCCGCCCAGCAACACACTGATGGCCACCGCAAGCACTGCCACCAGAAGGGAGATCCGGCCGCCGTAGAGCACCCGGGTGAATAGGTCGCGGCCGTAGTTGTCTGTGCCGAAGAGATGCTTCAGGCTGGGGCTTAACAGCCGTTGAGAAATATCCTGTTCACTGGGCGAATAGGGGCTGACCACATTGGCAAATACACAGCCGAGGATGATGAGCAGAACGATTGCCATGCCCACCATAGCCAGCTTATTTCTCCGAAAGCGGATCCAGATATCTCTGGTCTGGGAACGCTTTCTCTCTTTGGGTTCACGCGGATTTGTACGGTTCATGTTGCACTTGCCCCCTTGTCCGCAGTCTTTTTTCTCTTCTTCTGTTTCCTTGAGCCGCCCACATACTGCGCCATAATGCGGGGATCCACAAACGCATAGGCCAGATCCACCAGCAGATTGATAACACATACCGTCACAGCCAAAATCAGCACAATACCCTGGAGAGTGGGATAATCACGGTTTGTGATGGAATTCATCATCAGCAGTCCAAGGCCGTTGATATTAAAAATGGTTTCAACCACCACCGAACCGCCCATCACCATGGACAGCTGCATGCCGATCACGGTGATGGTGGGAATAATGGCGTTTTTCAGCGCGTGGTGAATGACGATATTCCGCTCACTGACTCCCTTTGCCCGCGCCGTGCGGATATAATCCTGATTGATGACATCCAGCATGGTGGAGCGGGTAGTGCGCAGAATCAGACACACCGGTCCCAGCGCACAGCAAAGGACCGGCATGATCCAGTGCTTCCAAGTGGTAAGCCCCGAAGCCGGCAGCCAGTGGAGGGACTGGGAAAAGATCAGGATACCCAGCACCGCCATCCAGAAGTTGGGCATTGCGCTGAAGATCACCGCCAGTGTTGAGGTCGTATAGTCCAACGCAGAATACTGCTTCACCGCAGAGATCACCCCAATGACTAAGCCAAAAATTGTGGTGATCAGGCAGGAAACCAGCCCCAGCTCCAGAGTCACAGGGATTCGGCTGGTGATCAGACTGGCCACCGACCTGCCATTGGAATAAGAGGTGCCCCAGTCCCATTTGGTGACAATGCCAACCACATAATTCACATAGCGCACCAGAAAGGGCTTATCCAGACCCATCTCAATAACCTTTTCCTCATACCGTTCCTGGGTGAAATTATTTCCCAGCGCCAATGCCGCAGGATCGCCGGGCGTCAGCTCGCTGATGGTAAAAATAATAAGGATCACGCCCAAAATTACGGGAATCATGATCAGCAGTCGTTTAAAAATGTACTTGATCATCTCTTCACCTCAAATCAAACCGTGGCGGGCGGCATCTGCCAAACCCGCCACTGTGTTGAGTTTTATATCTTATCCGCCAATTCCAGAAAAGTCAGAACCATCAGTCCACCAGGTCGATATCAGCCAAGCAGCCCTTGCCCACAGAGCAGAGCTGAACGCCGGCAACCACATCTGTATTATAGGCATAGCCGGACAGCAGGTTTGCCATTGGAATAATCTGGACAATTTCATACAGATAGTCATCGATCTCCATATAGAGGGCATTGCGGGCGTCATCATCCATGGTCTGGTTGGCCTGCACTACCATATTAACATAGGTTTCGTCATCAACGTGCGCCATAACCATAGGACTGGTAGGCAGATAGAAGTCATCATAGGGATCCCGGGTAGGAGTACCGCCAGGCTGAGACTTTGTCTGCAGATCATACTCGGAATTGGGATCCATCATGTAGGTGAACGCACTGGCCAGATCCATGGAATCCACCTCAACAGTGATGCCAATTTTTGAAAGGTATTCCTGAATCACTTCGCCTGTTGCGGTAGCCGTAGAATCATCTGCCAGGAATTTCAAGGTCAAACTGCCATCGGCATAGGGAGTTTGGGCCAAATACTCCTTGGCCAGCTCAACGTCATATGTGTAGCCCTCATGTTCAGAGTAGCAGTCAAAGCTGTCGGGATAGTGGGACAGTGCCAACCCGCCGCAATTGCCATAGGTTGCCTCAGCCAGCTCCTCCCAATTGATGGCATGGACAATGGCAAGGCGCAGGTTTATGTCCTTCAGAGGCTCAGAGGTCGAACTGAACAGGAGCTTGGGTACGTCATTGCCGGACATGGTCTCAATGGCGATATTGCTGCCTGCAGTGGCGGACAGAGAATCAATCATATTGGTGTCCAGATTAAAGGCCACATCAATTTCCCCGTTATTCAGATCCGCCAGCATGGCCGCGCCATCGGCATAGAACTTGATGGTGATCTTGTCCGCGTCATAGGAAACACTGGTGTCCCAGTAATCCGCCCGCTTTTCCAGCGTAATGTACTCATCCATGGCATAGTCAGTGACATGATAGGGGCCGGAGCCATTCACGTCGCCTGCCCACCATGCGTCATCTCCATCGGGATGCGCTTCATAGAACGCCTTGGAAACAATTGGAATTGCCAGGCGGGTGATGGCAGAGGCATTCTGCTCAGTATAGACGATGTAAACAGTGTAGGTGTCCTCCACATAGCTGGCATCAAAGTCAATGATCTCATAGTAGCCAATCTCGGTAAAGCCGTTCTCAACATACATCTTCAAATCGCACAGGATATCTTCACCGGTAACCTCAGTGCCATCCTCAAACGTGATGCCTTCCTTCAACACCAGTTTTACCGTGTAATCATCCACCCATTCCATCGGCTCAGCCAGAACCCGGGACTCGGTCTCCATGGTCTTGTCATTTACCTCAAAAATCTGATCGTATACCAAACGGTAGATCAGAACATCAGCGACATCGGACAGTCCGGTGGAGGGGCAGAAGGTATCATAAGCGCCCACATAGCCGATGTTCAGCTCCTTCTCCCCCGCATTCTCCTTGGTTGTCTCGGCGGCAGGTGACTCTGCCGCGGGTTGCGAGGAACCTTCGGCAGTTTCTGGGGCAGAGTCAGAACCACCAGATCCGCAAGACGCCAGAGTCAGTATCATTGCCAGGGCAAGCATTAAGCTCATCAATCTTTTCATTTTTTCCCTTCCCTTTCTTAACGTGATAAATTTTGTGTCGAGTTTTGCGCTATACTTTAACGGTTATAGATTACCACACCGAAAACCGATTTAGAAATACGACATTTAAATGTATTTATAGAAAAATTTGATAAGTCAATTGAAAGCCCTCCTGAATTTTTTCGTTTTTACAGCAAATCGCTCTGCATGCATGCTGGCCCGTTGACATTTTCACACAATTTGCCTATAATTACTTTGTACAGATTGATCCCTGTTACCTGTTTTTTTGGAGACCCGCATTATGACAATTGTTCAATTAAAATATTTTATTGCTCTGGCTGAGACGCTAAACTTCAGCAAGGTGGCTGAGCAGTTTTATGTGGCTCAAACCGGCATTTCTTACAGCATCAAAGCCTTGGAAAACGAGCTGAACGTAAAGCTTTTTGACCGAACTACCAAAAAAGTCGAGCTTACCCCCGCAGGGCAGGTCTTCTATACCCGCGTAAAAACCGCAGTGCAGATCATTGATATCGCGCAATCCAATTTGGCCGCGGGAAAGCATATCGCCACACTGTCCATTGGCTGTTCCCGCCTTTGCTCCGGCCCCACCTTCTACCATGTGGTAGAGGAATTTCAAAAGTCCCATCCCAATATCCAGCTCATCCTCACAGCAGACGAGCCGGAACTGACCCTTCTCCCCCGCCTGTCCAACGGGGAGATCGATCTGGCCGTGTACCTGAAGGCGCCTTACACCCAAATACCGGCGGATACAATTACTGAGGATTTTTATGCCTGTATCCCTCGGAAGGTCATTATGTCCTGCCACCACCCTTTTGCCGCCCAGCCAGGCGGCGTCCCGGTGCAGGAAATCGCCTCTCAGCAAATCATTTCTTATGCCAATCTGGAGCATACCCGCCAATACCTGCCCAGCCAGATCGGCACAGAGGAGGAGCGGCTGAGTATTCAGCGGGCCATTGTTGCCTCAGATTTTCACTCCATGCTGGATATGATCGCCTCCAATCTGGGAATTGCCTGTATCCCCCTTATGGACGATTTAAACACAGAAAGCGTGTGCAGCCGCGTGTGCATTGAGCCGCTGACCCGCTTTCCCTCCATTGCGGCAACCTATCGGGAAAAGGCTCCGGGGATTTGCGGCAAGGAGTTCATCGCCGCCCTGTTTCACGAGCTGACAATCCGCTTTCCAGACGGGCACACCTAAAATAGGAACCAATATGCAAACAGCGGCCTCCAGCTGATGGAAGCCGCTGTTCCTTCACAAAGCTTAAAAAGCTGTGTTATAATTCCGCATCCTCCGGCGGCGCACCCACCATACTCTGGGTCCCCTGGAAGGTAGCGTAGGGCTTTGGCGGCTGAGGCCAAAACAGGGTAGGCCGGTCCGCTGCATATTCTCGCATGTAGGTGGTTGGCTCATCTGCCCCAGTCTGCATCCGATTAAAGCCATCCACCCGTTCCCCCCGCTCAAACATGATGCGGTCCAAGGGCTCCACCTGGGTAAAGGGCGTATTCCAGGGGCAGGAAAACAGAGGAAACATATGGAAATGCCACATTTTCCAGCCTCCGTCCTCAAAGATAAAATCAATGGCGTAATAACCGTCCATAAAGACTGCCTTGAGGCCATTCGGATCCGGCATTGTTTCGCAGCCGTGATGGAGCCACAGGCCCTTAGCGGTTTGGCAGTCATCCGCCACCTCGATCACTGGAGTGGTCAGGGGATGCACCGCAAGGAAGCCAATCCGTGCCCCCTCATTGACCGTGTGATTGACCCCATAAATCTGGTTAAGCCCCTTTGGTCCAATAAATTTTCCCATGGGCCCGATCTCCACGGACATGTCCTCCCGCTTGGAGAACAGCTCCATGCAGCCGGTGTGCTTACCGCCGATGTGCATATATACATAGCGCCCCAGCAGGTTTTGGATCTGTGTAATGGCCCGTTCCTTTCTTAACTGCAGCTCCAATTCCGCCTGGGCCGCCTCCAGCTTTTCAATTTTCTCAGCCAGCTGCTCCAATGTGATCTGCGTGCTCATAAAAGCCCTCCATTCCTAAGCATTTTCTGTCCCGATGATAACACAGTGAAATTTTCCTTTGAAATATAAGATTTCCATAAAGTTAGCAATGAATTGCATAATTTGCGCTTCTGCTTCTTCCACAGAGCGGATATGCGCCCCTCTATCCCCTGACGGTCTGGAATTTGGGCCGGCCAAGAGAGGGGCGTTCTCCCGCCATTCACCCGGAAATCTCACCGAAAAATGGCCGATTCTACTGCTGTTCGATTGCCTCATTTCCGCATTTACGGTAAAATATGGACGAGGTGAAATGCCATGTTTGAGATCGACAGGAAAAAATTTGGCGCCTTTGTGGCCCAGCTGCGGAAGGAAAATGGCTATACGCAGAAGGAACTGGCCAAGCAGCTTTTCATATCGGACAAAGCCGTCAGCAAATGGGAAACAGGAGTCAGCATTCCAGACGTGGCCCTGCTGATCCCACTGGCGGAGCTGT
>CAZVVH010000136.1:0-6005 GCA_964630475.1 uncultured Oscillospiraceae bacterium
CGATGTAGGGGATCACGTTGTCGATCATCTCAGGCCAGGTCTCGAAGGTCTTGCCAGCGCCGGAGATGGCCTGATAGGTGCAGACCAGCGCCTTTTCCATGCCATACTTGGCCCGCAGGGGATGAAGGGCGGGCACATAGGACTGGAGGGAGCAGTTGGATTTGACGGCGATAAAGCCCCGCTTGGTGCCCAGACGCCGGCGCTGGGCGGGGATGATATCCAGGTGCTGTGCGTTGATCTCGGGCACCACCATAGGTACGTCAGGGGTGAAGCGATGGGCAGAGTTGTTGGAGACCACGGGGCACTCTGCCCTGGCGTACCGCTCCTCCAGGGCGCGAATCTCATCCTTCTTCATATCAACGGCACAGAATACAAAATCCACCAGGGAGGCGATTTTCTCCACGTCGTCTGTTGCGTTCATCACAATGAGGTTTTTGGCTTCCTCAGGCATGGGGGTGTCCATAGCCCAGCGCTCGCCCACGGCTTCCTCATAGGTCTTTCCGGTGGAGCGGGCAGATGCGGCGATGACCGTCAGCCGGAACCAGGGGTGGTTCTCCATCAGCGTGACAAAACGCTGGCCCACCATGCCGGTGCCGCCGATGACACCAACCTTGTATTTCTTTTCCATGTTGATTACCTCCAAGCTCCCCGTTCTATTTTATGCGCCAGAGCATGAACTGGGAAAGATTAAATCTGATTTTCCATACAAGAACAAAAATCAGCCACCATGAGGCCGGCTGATTCTGACGATACAATAATAATCCGGTAGGTCCCTTCGAACGGCCGGAAACTATAATATTGACAAAAGCAGACAGCTCTCCATCGTTTCCGATGACAGTCATTAAGATCTTCACTTAATGCCCAGGAAATTGCCGTCCGACCGGGAACCCCTTCGGCGGTATCCCCTTTTATTACGGGTCATTGGGACTGTCGGACTCCCTGGCCGTAATGACTGATGAACACCGCGCCTCTATCTTGCGATACAAATCAATGTTAGCACATTTAAAATACCCTGTCAAGGATTTCGAGCGGATAATACAGATGAAATACGGGCGGGAAAAACGGGCTGTTTTTGGGCAGATTGCCGCCTTTCCCGGGAATGGAACCCCGCTTTCCTTTTGGGGAGAATCATGCTATAATATCCGCAAAAGAACGCAATACGGGCTTGCACACTGCGATGCCCGGAGATATATGGAGAGATTGCCGTGAAAACATCTGACTTTCATTATGACCTGCCTCCTGAGCTGATCGCTCAGACCCCCCTGGAGCGCCGGGACAGCTCCCGCCTGATGGTACTGGATAAGGTGTCGGGCCAGGTGGAGCACCGCCGTTTCTATGAGCTGCCCCAGCTTCTGCGGCCCGGGGACTGCCTGGTGCTGAATGATTCCCGGGTGATCCCGGCCCGGCTCATCGGCCACCGGGAGACCGGCGGCGTCACCGAGATCCTCCTGCTGACCGACAAGGGGAACAAGACCTGGGAATGCCTGGTGCGCCCCGGAAAGAAATGCCGCCCCGGCACAAAGATCCTCTTTGGCAGCGGCGGCGTGACCCTGACCGCCACTGTGGAGGAGACCTTGGAAGGGGGGAATCGTCTGGTCCGCTTTGACTACCAGGGGATCTTTTTGGAGAAGCTGGAGCAGCTGGGCAAGATGCCCCTGCCTCCCTATATTAAGGAGGAGCTGCAGGACGCTGAGCGGTATCAGACCGTCTATTCCAAGGTCTCCGGTTCCGCGGCGGCGCCCACTGCGGGGCTGCACTTTACGCCGGAGCTTTTGCAGCAGATCCGGGACATGGGGGTTCACCTGGCCTATGTGACCCTCCACGTCGGCTTAGGCACCTTCCGCCCGGTAAAGGTGGATGACGTGGAGCACCATGACATGCACTCGGAGTTCTGTTCCATCTCCCAGGAAACAGCGAATCTGATCAACGAGACTAAGAGAAACGGCGGCCGGGTGATCTGCGTGGGCACCACCAGCTGCCGTACCATTGAATCCTGGGCCGCTGAGGACGGCACCCTGAAGGCTTCCTCCGGCTGGACCAAGATCTTTATCTATCCTGGCTACAAGTTCAAGGTTCTGGATGCCCTGGTCACCAATTTCCACCTGCCGGAGTCCACCCTAATCATGCTGGTCTCCGCCCTGGCAGGGAAGGAGCACGTCCTGGCCGCCTATGAGGAGGCTGTCCGCCAGCACTATCGCTTCTTTTCCTTTGGCGATGCTATGTTTATCCGGTGATCACGGGGCAGGAGGACTGACTTGGGAATAATCCACAATTTTAAACAGAATTTGGAAGCAGGATTGATGGTTTTGAATGAAAAGCATATGCGACTTGCAAAAAATGAGAAAAAATCCCAAAAAAGCGATTGACTTTTGCAGGACGAAGGATTAAAATGAGACCTATCAAGCAAAGGTGCTGTGAAACTGCTGACGCGTACTCACAGCACCTTTTTTTACAGAGAGATCGCTTAAAACTAATCTTGGTTCGAAAAGGAGAATAAGTCTTATGGCAGCAAATACCCAGGATCTGTACGGTTCCCTCGTGTTCAATGAACACGTTATGAAGCAGCGCCTCCCCAAAGCTACTTATAAGAGCCTGAAAGCCACCATCGAAAGCGGCAAGCCCCTGGATCTGGACGTGGCAAATATCGTTGCCACCGTGATGAAGGACTGGGCAATGGAAAAGGGCGCCACCCATTATACCCATTGGTTCCAGCCTCTGACCGGCATCACCTCCGAGAAGCACGATGGCTTTATTTCCCCTAATTCCGACGGCACCGCCATCATGGAGTTCTCCGGCAAGGAGCTGATCAAAGGCGAGCCTGACGCATCTTCCTTCCCCTCCGGCGGCCTGCGCGCCACTGCGGAGGCTCGTGGCTATACCGCGTGGGACCCCACCAGCTATGCCTTCATCAAGGATGAGGTGCTGTGTATCCCCACTGCGTTTTGCTCCTATACTGGCGAAGCGCTGGACAAAAAGACCCCGTTGCTGCGCTCCATGTCCGTCCTGTCTGACCAGGCCTGCCGGATTCTGAAGCTGTTTGGCAGGGAAGTAGATCATGTCACCACCACGGTAGGCCCTGAGCAGGAGTTCTTCCTCATCCGCAAGGATGCCTATGAGTCCCGTGAAGATCTGATCCTGACCGGCCGCACCCTCTATGGTGCCGCGCCTGCCAAGGGCCAGGAGCTGGAGGAGCACTATTTCGGCGTCATCCGCCCCATTGTTTCCGATTTTTTGAAGGAGTTGGATGATGAGCTGTGGAAGCTGGGCATTCCCGTAAAGACCAAGCACAACGAGGTGGCCCCCGCTCAGCATGAGCTGGCGCCCATCTTTGACACCACCAATATCGCCATTGACCACAACCTGCTGACCATGGAGCTGATGAAGAAGATCGCGGAGCGGCACGGCCTGGTTTGCCTCCAGCACGAAAAGCCCTTTGCCGGCGTCAACGGCTCCGGCAAGCACAACAACTGGTCCATGTCCGCCCCCGGTATGAACCTGCTGGATCCCGGCGAGACCCCCAAGGAGAACCTGCAGTTCCTCCTCTTCCTGGCCGCTGTCATCAAGGCGGTTGACGAGTATCAGGATCTGCTGCGTGTCACCGTGGCGACCCCCGGCAATGATCACCGCCTGGGCGCCCAGGAAGCGCCTCCCGCCATCATCTCCATCTTCGTGGGCGAGGAGCTGGAGGCCGTGATCGAAGCCATTACCTCTGACGATGACAGCTACACCGCCGCGCCCAAGATGAAGATGGACCTGGGAGTTGACGTTCTGCCCAAGTTCGCAAAGGACACCACCGACCGCAACCGAACCTCCCCCTTTGCTTTTACCGGCAATAAGTTCGAATTCCGGATGCCCGGCTCTTCCCAGAACTTGTCCGATGCCAACACCGTGCTGAACACCGCTGTGGCCAAGGAGCTGAAGGGCTATGCCGATGAGCTGGAGCAGGCGGAGGACTTTGATTCCGCTGTTATCGCGCTGGTCAAGCGCACCATCCGCGACCACAAGCGGGTGATCTTCAACGGCAACGGATATTCCGCTGAGTGGGAGGCCGAGGCGGAAAAGCGGGGCCTGTACAACTTGAAATCTACCGTTGAAGCGCTACCGGTCTTGTTGGCTGAGAAAAATGTGGCGCTCTTCAGCAGCTTTGGCGTGATGAGTCCGGTGGAAGTCCAGTCCCGCTATGAGGTGGAGGTTGAGCATTACTCCAAGATTTTGCACATTGAAGCTAAGACCATGCTGGGTATGGCCCGCAGAAAGCTGATCCCCGCCGCCCTGAACTTCCAGGCGGACGTGGCTTCTACTGCCTCTGCCAAGCTGGCTGTCTGCGACAGCATCTCCATCGCCACCGAAAAGCAGATCCTGACCTCTGTTTCCACTGAGACCGACAACATGAATGTGGCGGCCGATGCTCTGGAGGCTGTCCTGACCAAGGCCGAGAATCTGGAGGGCATGGAGCAGGCCCTCTGTTACCATGATGAGGTGATTCCCTGCATGACCGCTCTGCGTGCCGCTGCCGACCACATCGAGATCATCTGCGGCGAGGACTATTGGCCCCTGCCCACCTACTCCCAGATGCTGTACTATGTGGAGTAATTGAATTCAAATACATTCTTTTTTCCTTCTCAGGTTGTACAACAGGACACTTTTGAAAATTCAGTCTGCAAGAGCCTCGCAAAGTTCCGTCAGCAAGCTGACGGAACTAAGTGAAATCACAACGAATCCAAGGACATGTGCCTTGGATTCGTTCCTTCTCAGCCTGCAAACGTGCTGCGCGGACGAATGGCTGCCCTTTGGTGGCATGAGTCGCCTAAATTCGAGAAAATGCTTGCATTTTCGAGAGGGCTTGACCGTCCGGATTGTCATCCGGGCGGCCTTAGGTTTGAGCGGTTCCGGTTTTTCGGCCGGTTCAAAAAGAATGTTTGGGCGGCTGCTCCCATATACTTCTGATGGGGAAAATAGCCATTCGGCCCGGGAAGAGGGAAGGGGCTGTTGACGAAATATCCAAATGTTAAAAAAAGCAGAAATTTGGATCAAAAAGTCATTGACAAATTCGTAAAAGGAGTCTATGATAAGTACGGTTAGGAAAATCTAACCTTTGCGCTTTTGGTGGGTTAGCAATTCCTAATCTCTGAGATAGAGGAAAGGATCGTGAGATTCAGTATGATGCCGTTGACGTTTGCTGCCGTTGGAGAGACAAATATCATCAAAAGGGTTGGCGGTAAGCCGGAGGTAAAAAAGCATCTTGAGAATCTGGGTTTTGTTGTGGGCGGCACCGTCAGCGTGATCAGCGCCATTGGCGGCAATGTTATTGTCAACGTGAAGGAAACTCGGGTGGCTGTCAGTAAAGAGATGGCACAGAAAATCATGGTTTGATTCGTTATTTTGAAGAAAAAGGAGGATATCGGCATGAGAACATTGAGAGAAGTCAAGATCGGCGAAACGGTCAGGGTGGTAAAGCTCCATGGTACTGGTGCGGTCAAGCGCCGCATTATGGACATGGGTCTCACCAAGGGGGCTGAGGCCTACATCCGGAAGGTTGCCCCGCTGGGCGATCCGGTTGAGATTACCGTCCGCGGCTACGAGCTTTCCCTGCGCAAGGAAGATGCTGAGATGGTTGAGGTCGAGTGATCGTTTGACATAACTATTTTATTTTTTAACTGTAAGTTAGTGAATTCTAATTGTTAAGAGAGGATGTAACAGCATGAATTTACGTATCGCCCTTGCGGGCAACCCGAACAGCGGTAAGACCACCCTGTTCAATGCATTGACCGGTGCGAATCAGTTCGTTGGCAACTGGCCCGGCGTTACCGTTGAGAAGAAAGAGGGCAAGCTGAAGAAGCACGGTGATGTCATCATCACTGACCTGCCCGGTATTTATTCTCTGTCCCCCTACACCCTGGAGGAGGTTGTGGCCAGAAATTATCTGCTGGGTGAGCGCCCCGATGCCATTCTGAACATCATTGACGGCACCAACCTGGAGCGCAACCTGTATCTGACCACCCAGC
>CAZVVH010000137.1:0-5968 GCA_964630475.1 uncultured Oscillospiraceae bacterium
CCTGCTGAAGAGTCTGGAAAAGGCGGGACGTGATCTGGATATCCGCCAGGAGATCGGCGCCTTGAACGCGGCCCCGCGCCTGTTGGAGGCGGAAAATGTTTGGAAGCTGGAGGAGATTGCGGACCAGATCCTGAACGAGATTGGGGCTATTTTTGCCGGAAATGAACTGGTCTCCGGCCTGGCCTTTCGCACCAGGAATTATATCAATGAGCACTATGCTGACGGGGATTTGAATGTGAATAAAGTCTCTGATGTGTTCCATGTGACCCCTACTCACCTGACCCGGGTGTTTAAGCGCCAGTTTGGCGTTGGTGTGCTCAATTACATCCATCAAGTCCGGGTGAATGTGGCCAAGCGCCTGCTGAATTCCGGTGCCACCGTAAAAGAGGTGGCGAAGCAGGTGGGATACAGCAATGCGGCAACCCTGATCCGCGTCTTTAAGCGCTTGGAGGGAACTACTCCGGCCAGATTTGGCGAGACAAACGAGAATGAGGAGGAGTTATAATGGCCTGGTTTTTTCGGATTTTCTTTGGATTGATTGGGGCCTGTGTGGTGCTTGCGCTGGCAGGCTTTTTGAAGAACTGCGTTTCCCGGGAAAGGAAGGAGCCTGCGGTGGTGAAGGAGCGGAAACAGAACCTGTTTCCCATGAGCCTGGGCACAGTGCGGAGGGACCGCACCGAGTATGAGCTGGTGTTTTTTCTGCCCAAGTCGAAGAAAACCGTCAGCTTCACAGTCAGCGACCGGATTTATGACAGCTGTCCGGTGGGGACCGGCGGGATCCTGACCAGCCGGGGCACTCGGTTTATTCGCTTTGAAACGGACCAGGGCACAGTGGACCACAGGCCCTAAGGGGGCTTCAATGGGATGATTAACAACCAGAAGTTGTATAAATGAAACCAGGTTGTTTCTCTTTTGGCTGAATAGGGTTTATAATAAACATAGATAAAATGAATGGAGGTAATTCCTTATGGCACCTATAGCCGATTATGCAAAACTGCCCGAATTAGAAGAGTATGGCAAATGGTTTGAAAAATTTGCTGATCTGTACCGTGAGGATGGGATACTACAAGTTACATGGAAGACCAATGATGGTCCCATGTATCACAGCGGAATGTCCCATCGTGCGATCAGTCAGCTGGTCCGGATGCTGTCCATGGACTGGAAAAATGAGATTATCATTTTTACGCACATCGGGGATAACTGGATGATTGATTCAGACCCTGACGGCTGGGAGACCTATTCCAAACTGCCCACTGAGCGGTTCCAGCATCAGTATTTCGACGATACCAACCTGATTAAGAACATGGTGTTCGATCTGGATGTTCCCACCATTGGCGCTGTGCCCGGCTCCGGCTTCCATTGGGACACCGCTTTTATGAGCGATGTCACCATTGTTTCTGAGGACACCCGGATGGAGGTTCCCCATGCCCAGGGCGGTCTAGTCCCCGGCGACGGAATGGGACTGATGCTGCAGCACTATATGGGCACCAAGCGCGGCAATTATTACATGATGACCACCCGTCAGTATACGGCGCAGCAAATGCTGGACTGGGGGCTGTGCAGTGAAGTTGTTCCCAAGGGCAAAGTGGTGGAACGGGCCTGGGAAATCGCCCGGATGTGGAAGAAAATGTCCTATGAGAACCGCTGCATCATGTCAAATCTGGCAAAGCGTCCCCTGAAGAATCTGCTGATGGACAGCCTGAAGCTGCACACCGTTTCCGAGCAGTATGCCTCTCTTCTCCGTGTTGCCGCCGGTGATTTGGGCGATGAAAACTCCTCCCAGCAGGATGAAAAGTACATCTCCCGCACAAGCGCATGGCGCTATGCCCCGGGTGTGGACACCATGCTTCGGCCTCAGACGGCGGAAACCTGGACCAATATGCCAAAGTATGCGGCGGAGTGGTTCAAGGCAAGAGAGGAGCAAAAATGAGTGAATACACCATTTTGACTATTAACACCGGATCCACCTCCACCAAGTTGGCACTTTTCCGGGGAGAGACGGAGCTGGCCCGACGGGAGCTGTTTCTCGATGCGGATGCCGTGAAAGGGATGTCCAAGGCAACGGATCAGCTGGAACTGCGCACCGCTCAGGTGCGGGCGTTCTTGGAGGAGGAGCAGATTGATCCTGCTGGCTTTGACCTGATTGCCGCCCGGGGCGGTCCGATTCCCACTGCACCCCACAACTGCTACAGGGTGAACCAGCTTTTGCTGGACACCATGCGCTATGCCCCCATGGTGCAGCACGCCTCCGCACTGTCCTGCATGATCGGGTGGGAGCTGGCTCAGCCCTATCACATCCCGGTGATCATTTACGATGCCACCGCCACAGACGAGTTTGACGAGATTTCCAAGGTCACCGGTATTCCGGAGATGCGCATTCGTCCGGTGAGCCATATCCTGAACACCCGAATGGTGGCCCGGGAGGCAGCGGACAAGCTGGGCAAGGGCTATACCGAGAGCAGCTATATTGTGGCCCACTTGGGCGGCGGAATTTCTGTCAACGCCCACCGAAATGGCCGTGTGGTGGACGCAGTCTATGATGACATGGGACCTATCTCTCCCCAGCGGGTGGGCCGGGTGCCCAACCGGTATATCAACGATTTGGCGGCCAAGTATTCACCGGCAGAGTTGTCCGCCTTTTTCTCCGGCGGCAAGGGCGGACTGGTGGCCTGGTTCGGTACCCAGGATATCCGGGCGGTGGAGCAGATGGCGGACGACGGCAATCCCGATGCCAAACTGGTCTACGATGCCATGACCTGCGGCGTGGCAAAGGCCATCTGCGAAATGGCCGCGGTGCTCTCAGGTCAGGTTGATGCTGTCATCCTGACAGGGGGCGTGGCCAGAAGCCGGAGATTTACCGATGCAGTGCTCTCCCGGATCGGATTTTTACCCGGCGAAAAGCTTGTGATTCCCGGCGAGCGGGAGATGGAGGCTTTGAATCGGGGAGGCCAGCGGGTGCTCAACGGCGAGGAGACAGCTTATGAATATGACCTGACCCCCGGGGGCTATGACAGCGTGGAAAGCTTTTATCACGAGATTGGAAAGAAGGCGTAACATGGTTTTAACCGATTATGATGTGATCTTTGATATGGTCCGCGGGCTTCGGGAGCTGCCCCGGGTGGTTATCGCAGGCGGGGAAAGCGATAATGTGATCTCTGGTGGGTTTGAGTGCCTGGAGGCAGGGCTGAGCTATCCGGTCTTTGTGGGAAATCAGGAGAAAATTAAGGAGCTGATTGCTGCCGGGGGCTATGATGAATCCAAATGCGAGATCATCCACTGCCTCGCCTCCGAGGATCCCTGTGTAAAGGCGGCAGCCCTGGTAGCCGAAGGCTATGGAGACTGCCTGATGAAGGGCCTGGTGGAGACGGCGGATTTCCTGCGTCCCGTCATGTCTCGCAAGTATGGCCTGCGCACAGGGAAGGCCATCACCCATGTGGGCTTTGCCAAGCTGCCCAACTATCCCAAACTGGTGGCCCTGTCCGATTGTGCCATTGTGCCCTTCCCGGATGTGGATGCCCGGGAACACATGGTGGAGAATATGACCTCCGTGTTCCACGCCTTGGGAGTTGAGACCCCCAATATCGCGTTGCTCTCCGCAGTGGAGGTGGAAAATCCTGCAATTCCTGACACCAGGGAGTCCCTGGAGCTGGTGCGTCGCTGGCGGGAAGAGGGCCGCATGCCCGGCTGCAATCTGGCGGGGCCGATTTCCTATGATCTGGCGGTCAGCAAACGCTCCGCCCAGCTCAAGGGCTATGACTGCCCCTGGTGCGGCGAGTTCGACGGCATGATTGCCCCGGATATTGTGGTGGCAAACGTGCTTGGTAAGGCCTGGCAGATCACCTCTGAGACCCCCCAGGGCGGTCTGGTCTATGGCGCCAAGGTTCCCGTGCTGGTGAACAGCAGAAGCATGGAGGCCGGGGATCGGCTTCGCTCCATGGCAGTGGCCATGGCGGTGGCTGCGGGGGAGCGGTAATCCCTCTGCCGGTCCCTCAAATTTCCTTTCAATCAGTGTGTGAACTCAAATATCTCCGGCCCCAGCGTGAAACTGGGGCCGGAGGTATTTGTACTTTTTTATTATGGAAGCCCCTCCGGAACGCGGATCATCTCCTGGTGAAAGGGGGAATACTAGCCGAGACCTCTGCCGGGGTAATGATCCTCATATAAACGGGGAGAAGGGAGGCCTTTGGGTCATCAAATCCCTCCGATCTGGCTGCGTTCAATGTATCAATTCTTTGCCGGGACTTCAACTGTGAATGTAATCCTGTTTCTTGATGAAATGGTATCATTTCATCAAGAAGGCATCGCCTGCCAGCGCTGTTATTTTCGTTATTTCCGGGATTGGAAAGAACGAAAATGCGTCTCATTGTGGTATTCCTATCAAAATCTTCCATCCTTTGGATGAAATGTTTTTATGGAATATCAGTATAAGTTGATTCGTATGCTTTGAATCTTGGCCCCATAATATGGTATAATGTCCGCATCCGCAAAACGGATTATCGTGAGTGACAGGGGGATAACCAGCATGAATGCCGTGAAACACGTTGGAAAACAGGTGCGCCGTATGATAAAGTGGGTTCTGCTTGGAATCCTTCTGTTTTTAATCTATTTTGTCCTTGGAGCCGCGCTGCCCTATCAGACACAGAAGCGGGCGGAGGCCCAATTTACCCTGGACAGCTATCAGTCCGAGGGGCCGGGGAATGAGGAAGTCCTGTATGTGGGGGACAATGTTCAGGCCATGGAGCTGCGGCTTGCCATGATTGAATCGGCGGAGGACCGGATTATCCTGTCCACCTTTGACTTTGACACCGATCAAGCGGGGCTGGAATTGATCTCCTCCCTGTATCATGCAGCTGAGAGGGGGGTGCAGATCCAAATCCTGGTGGATGGGATCAGCGGCTTTCTGGATGTGCAGGGAAATGAGTTCTTTGCCGCCCTCTGCGCAGCGGGCAGCGTCACGGTAAAAATCTACAACCCTGTGAACCTGCTGCTGCCCTGGAAGCTGATGTGCCGGATGCACGACAAATATCTGATCGTAGATGAGAAAATGTACCTGCTGGGAGGGAGAAATTCCACAGATCTGTTCCTGGGGGATTACAACGAGGCGGTAAAGAATATTGACAGCGATGTTTTCGTCCGCTGCCAGGGCGCCGGGCCGGGGGAGTCCCTGCTTCAGCTGGAGGCGTATTTTTCCTCTGTATGGAATACGGACGCCTGCAAGGCCTGGGGATTTTCCGCTTCCCAGACCATATCTTCCTGCGGAGAACAGCTAAAGACCATCTATGGGGAATTGCGTCAGACCTACCCCGGGGCATTTGAGGCGGGCTATTTGACCGCACTCCCCACGGTGGAGACCAATCAAATCACCCTGCTGTCAAATCCCGTTCAGCCTGAAAGAAAGGAGCCACAGCTGTGGGCAGAGCTGGTGTCGCTGATGTCCGACGGCGAGGATGTGATGATCTATACCCCCTATGTCATTGCCTCCGATTCCATGCTGGCGGATTTGGAGCGGATTTGCCGAAGTAACCGGCGGACCACCGTGATGCTGAACGACGTGGCCAACGGGGCCAATCCATGGGGTTGCGTAGACTACTTGAACAACAAGGAAGCGCTGCTGTCCACCGGCATTGCCATTGGGCAGTACACCGGCGCCAACTCTCTGCACGCAAAAAACATCCTGGTGGATGATCGGATCTGCGTCATAGGCTCTTTTAATTTCGATATGAGAAGCGCCTATCTGGACACGGAATTGATGCTAGTCATCGACTCCAGGGAACTGAATGCCCAGCTTCGGGAGAAGGCGGCTCTGGACCTGTCCTATTGTAAGCTGGTGACCGAGGAAGGGGAGACCTCAGGCGAAAATTACACGGATTTGTCCCTGTCTCCGGGGAAGCGGGTAATCTATGAGCTGCTCCGCTTTGCCATCCGGCCTTTCCGCTGCTTGCTGTGACCGGCAGGAAAAATCATCTTA
>CAZVVH010000138.1:0-5962 GCA_964630475.1 uncultured Oscillospiraceae bacterium
AGCGGGACAAATACTCCGAGCAGTATATCCCCTATAAGGAGCGGAAAAAGCTGGAACAGCAAAAAAAGAATCAGAAGGGCCCAAAGAAATGACAAAACGCCGTGGAATCGCTCCACGGCGTCTTTTTATGGCGTTTCAGCGGGGCTGCTCCCCAACACATCCAGATACTCCCTCAAATACGCAACCAGCAGGTTTTTCGCCTGGTCCTGGCTGTCCTCCCGCCAATACAGCGCCATGTCATATTCCATGCCCCGGATGGGATAGGCCACCACATAGGGGGAATGGTTCACTCTGCATCTGGCGTCCAGGATGGCCATCCCGTCCCCGGCCTCCAGTTCCAGGAGCTGGGACTCGATATTGGGACACTCCACCACCGCGCCGGGCTGGCATCCGAAGCGGCCACAGACGTTCACCGACATATTATAGCTGCCATAGGACTCCTCCGGCTTTAGAGTTATCAGGGTCAGTCCGCTGCAATCGGGCAGGGTCAGCTGGGGCCGCTGGGACAGTGGGTTGCGCCGGCTGACCACCAGGTTCACCGGACAGTGCTCCAGCAGCAGGTGGCTGATCCCGGTATCCACCGGGCCCATCTGGCTCATAGTGATGGCCAGGGCCAGTTCTCCGTCAATCAGCTTCTCTGCTAAGGCCCGGAATCCATAGCGCTCATAGCGCAGGGTGATCTGAGGATAGTCCCGTCCGAAGCGGTAAAACCGCTCCAGCACCCCGTTCTCTATCTCATAGCCCTCCATAACGCCGATCTTCAAAAGGCTGTCCTGGAGCCTTCCAGCCTCTCTGGCTGTGGCAGCGGCCCGGGATACGATATCCGGCACATTCTGGATCTCCCGGGCGAAGCAGGCTCCCTGCTCGGTCAGGCGGACAGAGTGGCTGTTGCGTTCAAGGAGCTGGAAGCCCAGCTCCTTTTCCAGGGAGGCAATGTTCTTGCTCAGGGTGGACTGGGTGAAGAACAGCTCGTTGGCGGATCGGGTGAAATTCAGCGTCCGGGACACGGACAGGAAGCATTGCAGTTGGATCAAAGTCATAAATTGCCCACCATTTCTCTTATTGTCCTCTTCTCCGTCTCAGCCGGGCAATGCAGTTGAACCACCTTTGGGGAACCACATTGGCCAGGACGATGCCAACGGCGATGGCAAGGGCTGTAATTAAGGTCTCGCTGCCCTTCTGGCCCGCCATGGCCATGTCGCCTGTGACAAAGTAATATGCGGTATAGTAAATCCCCGCTCCGGGTACCAGCGGGAAAATGCCGGTGACGATAAAGATCGTAGCCGGGGTGCCGATATAGGCCGCCACCGCCCGGGAGGCCAGCGCCAGCGCAAAGATCGCCAGGGCCACAGAGGCCCCATAGGGCAGCCCCTCATTTCGGATCACCAGGTAGAACACCCAGTCCAGGGAGCCTAAAAGGCCGCAGTAGACGCACTTGATCCCCGGCGCACGGAAAAGCACCGCGAAGCCCCAGACGCCGATAAAGCCCATCAGAAACTCCAGGAACAGATTCTCCATTATATCGCACCTCCCATAATCCGGATCAGATAGACCGCGGCGCCTACGCCGATGGCGATGCACACAGCGGACAGCACCGCATCCATCAGATGGATGGTGCCGGAGACATGGTCGCCGTTGAACAGCTCTGAAATGGAGGTGGAAAAGCTGACGCCGGGCACCAGGGGAATAATGGCGCCGATCACCACACTGTTGAAATCCGCGCCCACGCCGGCACAGACAACCCCTCCGGCTGCAATGGTCACCAGGAACGCGCCCATCAGGAAGGACAGGTATTTGGAGCGGCCGCCCAGGAAGTAAAGGGCTACCTGTAGGATCAGACCCATGAGAAGCGCGAAGAGGCTGTCATAAAGGCTGCCCCCCAACACATAGCAGAAGCCCATGGCGCCAACCCCGGAGGCAAACACCATCAGGGGTTTGTTCTCCTTCTCCGGCGTCTGGCAGGCCTCAAGCCGCCGGTGGGCCTCCTCCATATCATAGACATCCGTGCAGATCTCCCGGGAAATCTGATTCACCCGGGCAATCCGGGCTAAGTCGATGCTGTGTAGCGGCACATGGCGGATGGCGGTGCGGTGCTGCTCGTCATGCTCATCAATGTTGATAAAAAAGCCATTGGCAATCACATAGACATTATAGTCATTGACACCGTAATGCTCAATAATACGCGTCACGGTCTCCTGCACACGAAAAATTTCCGCCCCGCTTTCCAGCAGTGCCTTGGCAGCCATTGTGGAGATTTCCAGAATCTGTTGTGGCCGTTCCACGGTGATTCCCCCAGTTCTCGGCAAAATGCGCCATAAAGCGGCGCTTGCCAGATAAGAATAACACAGGTTTCCCCTATTTTCAAGAAAAATCCCCGCCTTGCACAGCAGACGGGAAACCTTCCCACATATACAGGGCTTGCCTCTGGATCCAGACGCGCTATAGCTCTATCTTCCGGGGGGACGCTTCTTTTCTCATAATTCCCCACATTGCTTCCTTGTCGCTGGAGAAGGTCCAAATGGAACTGCGGGTATATCCCTTGTCCATACAGTAGCGGGTAATGGCATCCAGGAGCGCCCGTTTTTCTTTTTTCGGCATTGCCACTACCGTACTGGAAGTGAAGGTAAAATCAATGAACGGATAAATCGCCACATGATTTGCGCCATTTTGAAATGCGGCGTCCACATCCGCGTCAAATTTGTTATGATACTCATGTTACTCCTAAATATATTTCAGACAGGTCTTTAGCATCTCAAAAATGATTCTCGGGTTTCCTTGGAATAAAAGGGTGTATTCCGCAACAAAGAAGTAACCGCACGCGTCACAAAGCTCCGGCACCTCAATACAGCATCCACAGGTTGAAATCTTTCCATTTTCTATGACGACGCACTGATAACACGGCGTAGGAAAGCGGTTGTCAATCAGGTATGGGAACGCGCTCCGCAGATTGAATACGGGTGCGCCCTTCTTCATCATTTCCTCAATGACTTCACAGCAGCTGGCTTTTTCTTCCCTGGAAAGCGCCAACTCTTTTGTATCTGGATACGGCGTATGGAAATTAAATGAAACCGCCCGTACATTTTTTGTATCACGAGCGGCAATGCAGACATCCCGGACTGCGGCTTTGTTGATCTGGTTGATCGCCATATAGAAGCAGATATTATCAGAAGTCGCGTTTTTTATATTTTCCATGATGGGGTCATTATGTATCACCACGGATCGCATTGTGACGGTCCCGGTCACCATCCAGACTCAGCAAAATTAAATCCGCTTCCGGCAAATCGATTGGAAATGTGCCGTTGGTAACGATGTTACAATCAGGAATCCCATTCCTTCGCGTCCACAACAAGATCCCTCAAGGTACGCTCCCCATCTCTCCAAAGGAATGTCTCCCCTCCGCAGGAGAACAAGATGCGTGTTCCCATATCATAAAGCTGCTGCATCTCGTTTCGGATTTGCGTATAAGGCTGGACCACCGCTGTAATGTTATTGACGGAACAATGCTTGCAGCTCAAATTGCACTTATCCGTGCCAAGAACCGTGCCAAGAATCGGTTCTCTCTTTTTAAATAAAATTGTTTTTATGCCAAACCGCGCAAACTGTATAAATGAAGTAGCTTTCATGGTTTTTCCCGCCTCCCCTGTCACGCAGTGTCAGGAACTATATTTTATTATTTAGTTTACCACATTTTTATGAATGCGCTTGCTGTTTACAACACTAATTTATTTTCAGAGACAAGCGTCAGGCTTGCACAACAGAAAAACAAACGGTACTCAGCTCCGAAAAGCCAAGTACCGTCATTTTTTGTTATCGCCCCAAGCGGACAGGGAACCTTCCCTTGGGTTTTATTTTTCCGGGTGGGTCGCGTTCAAATTGCCCGTTTCGAAGGTGGAAGCGATGATGGACAGCAGCTGTTCCGCCCCTGCCCGCTTCTCCGCAGGATAAGCGGCGCTCAGCGTGGACTGGCTGGCAGCGCCCACATAGCAGCGCTCTGTGGTGACCGTTTCCTCCTTCTGCCAGGTGATCTGGTAGTACCCTGCCTCTGTGGGTTTCGTACTGGTCAGGATCTGGGCCTGGTCAGCGGTCAGGGCCGCTATCCGGGCATTGTACAGCTCCTCAGCCGTGGCCTTGGTCTCCTCCCGGTCGGCGGAGGCCACGGAAACCGACATGCCCAGGGGATCGTATCGGTAGGTCACCAGGCCGTCATTGACAATCTCCTTGCCGTTGGCGTCCTTCTCTACCACCTTTGCGGCCAAAGTGGGCAGGCAGACATACCAGCCGTAGCGGCCATTGGTCACATGCTGGCCCATGGGCACCGTCAAATTCCCTGCCTTGGTCAGAACCACCCGGAAATCCACATAGACGGTGACGGTGTTGGAGGTAACGGTGACATCATCCAAAACCGCAGTGGCGGTGATGGTCACTTTGCCCCCCTGGTTAAAGGTAACCTTGTTCCCTTCCACAGCGGCGGCGGTGGCGGTATAGGTGACTGTGCAGCCGGTAAGCGGGTTCCCGCCGGCGTCAACCGTCTGGACAGTCAGTGTAGCAGTATCCCCCACGCTGGCAGCCGTTTTCCCGTTGTCTGGAGTGCAGGTCAAGGTCACTGTGGACAACGGGCCGATGACCGTGACGGCGGCAGTCTCCGTGTTCAAGGTCACATCCTTGTAGGTAACCGCGGCGGTGAGCGCTGCAGTTCCCAGGGTGTCAAAGGTCACGGTATTTCCGCTTACCGTACAGCCCGCAACGGTATAGGTGATGGAGCAGTCCCCGGTGATGTCCTTCCCATCTGCGTCCAGCGCGGTGACTGTCAGCTGAGCGGTCTCCCCCCGCTTTACGGTGGATACCGGGCAGCTCAGGCGGACGGAGGTCAGCACAGACTCAGGCTTGGGAGACGGAACCGGAACCGCCACTTCCACCGAGATAGTGTTGGTGGTCACGCTTTTTCCGTTATATGTAATGGTACCGGTGACAGAGACCTTGCCCACATTCGGGAAGGTCACGGTATTGCCTTGGACGGTACAGCCCGAAGCGCTGTAAGAAATGGAGCACTTGGAGGTGATATCGTTCCCCTTGCTGTCCACCGCCTTCCAGGTCAGCTTTGCCTGGCCTCCCTGAGTGGCGGTGGTCACAGAACAGCTCAAAGTCCCAGATTTTAACGTGACGGTTTCAGCAGGCTTTTGGTTTGTATTTGTGGTGCCAGTGCTTCCCTTATTGGTGCCTGTATTCGTGGTACCGGTGCTCCCCTTATTGGTGCCTGTATTCGTGGTGCCGGTGCCGCCCGTACCGGCGGCACCGGTCTGGGCCGGCGCCGGAGTCTCGTTCTCCTGGGCCGGCTGGGTCTCCTGGACAAGGACTGTCTCCTGGGGCGGCGCCGTCTCCGCCACAGGCTCGGTTTCCACAGGAATGGTCTCCTCCGGCTGATCGGTGTCCTCGGGCAGAAGCTCCGGAATCACCAGACCCTCGTTGTTTTCTGTCACGGAGGATGTAATCATATCCTCCTCTCCCTCTGTGCGGGACCCCTGCTGGCGGCTCATCCACACAAGGAATACCACCAACAGGCAAAGCAATATGATAACGCTGGCCGCAATCAGCCTTCTGCGTTTTCTCTGCGCAATACGGGCTTTCTGACGCCGGCCCACGGGCATAGATGATTTGTCAGCCATAAAAGGCCCCTCCTCTGTTCAGGATATCACTATGAACTATACCATAACCGCCCGAAAATTGCAATCATTTTGTAATCTTTTATTTTGAGTTTGTAATTGTTATGTCAATATCCCGTTATTTATTGTGATACTGTTTCTTCATAAAACCGTTCAGTTTTACAAAGAAGGAGCTGTCCCACAAAAAGGTGAGGCAGCCTCTGTTGCTTTTCTGTGACCATTCGGGGATTGAGCGGCGTGAAAACAGCCCCTCCGGGTTTTGCTTTGCAAAACCCACCTCCCCTTGCACAGGGGAGGCTTTG
>CAZVVH010000139.1:0-5910 GCA_964630475.1 uncultured Oscillospiraceae bacterium
AGCAAAATAAGTACAAAAAATCAATGAAAATGCGGCTCCTCCGGTGGAAGGGCCGCAAATTCACTTTATTTTAAGGCTCCGCCTTTGCCGCCGGCTTCTCCCGGAAGATCAGCCCGAACAGCCAGTGGGAAAAGGGCGCCGCCGCAAACATATTCCAGCAAAGGGCCATGGGGAAATTCTTCAGCAGGGTGCCTGCCCAGATGGCGGGCAGCTGGGTCCAGGAGCTTCCGGCCAGGATCACATTGAAGAGGACAGACGCCACCAGGCTCATGGTGGGACACATAATGGCCACAGTGCCCGCCTGGCGCATGATCTGGCAGAAATAGGGGTTATCCTTGGCCGGGTCACAGTGCTTGACGGCAAACCGGGTGCCAAGGCGGTTGCCCCACAGGTTGGAAAAGATAAAAACGAATACGCCCATGTACAGGGCCTCAATGAGGGCGTCCAGGAACACCCCGTTGACCATGTTGGAAAAGCCTCCTGCCAGGGTGTTATAGCCCTGCTTGATGGCCACATTGTAAACCTCCATACCATAAGCCATGGCATAGGACATGATGACACCAAAAATGATGCCTTGTGCTTTTGTTTTCGGCATGAAAAAACCTCCTGATGTACAAAAAAATAAGCGGGCAACGTCCCCCTGGACATCACTCGCTTTGCTCTGAGACAACCCTGTTGTCTGCTACACGCAATTACTTTTTTACCACAATTTGCTCAAAAAGTCAAGCAAAAGGCCTGTCCGTTTTTTCATCAGACAGGCCTTATTGCTGTTCCTTGTTGGGTTCTATCATCGTGGCTACCTCACTTTCTTTAGATTTACAGCTTCGCCTATCGCCGTCCCTCTCCGACTTGGCTCCCCTGTATCCCTCTCTTTTTTCTGTCTATAAGATATCATATTGCGCCTCTTCTGTCAAGATTTTTGAACGATATTATCAATTTAATAACACGTCGTCATATTTTCTTATATGGGAACGGTTTCTTTTGTTTGCCATTTTCCGCATGTTGGGGTATACTGTAAAAAATGAAAGAAAAGAGGCCTCACCATGGAGCAGAAGAAGAAAAAGCCCGCCCAGCTGGACAAAAACGGCAACCCCGTCCGCCGCCCTGCAAAGCCCGCGAACAAGTCCCGCCCCGCCGGAAAGCCCGCCGCCAAGCCGAAAAGGGCGATCAAACCCGCCGCCCCTGCCCAGCCGGAATATCCCATGGACTGGTTCTTCTTCCATCCGGAGGAGTACTCTGTCCGCCAGCTTCAGGAGGTTCTCTCCACTGTCCCCAACCTGGATATCGAGATCTGGCCGGAGCTGGGCATTCTGGAGGCCACTTTCCCCAGCAAGACCTTTGTGGACTTTGAGCGGACGGAGGAGCTTCCCCAGGAGCCGGCACTGCAAGCCTTTTTGGCTTCCCATCCCTGCAAGTCCGCCTACTATGTCTCTGTGGAGCCTGCCTGCCATGGGGCGGATCTGGCCTTTCTGCGTGAGACAGCCGCAAAAACCGGCGGCATCCTGGTGGCAGACACGGACGGCCTGTCCCCTATTTTTGGAATTTATACTGATTCTTATGAAATATGAGACGGCTTTTGTGGCGATTCGCCGCAAAAGGAAACAGTATTAATTTGAAGATGGGCCGGCTCTGTTATTCAAAGCCCATACATTCTATATAATAGCTTCCAAAGACCTTGTGTCCGGAAAGCTCCAGATAGCGGCAGCCTTCCGCCACCACGTTCAGCTCCTCCCGGGCTTCATCACTGATCAGCCAATCCGCCGCGCCGCGCCCGGCGCTGTTGCCCATGCTTTCGATTCTGCTCAGCATGGAGGAGGGCAGCAGGCCCAGCCTGCAGGCGGATTCCCGGTTCATAAAGCTGCCAAAGCCTCCGGCCAGGTAAACCTTTGCAATGTCCTTCTCTTCCAGACCAGTTTCGGCCAGCAGGGTCTTGATTCCCGCCGCCACCGCAGCTTTGGCCAGCTGGAGTTTCCGAACATCCCCGGCGGTGAACCGAACCCTTTTCCCCGGGTCCAGCCAGAGGCACACGCCGCCGTCGTCCTCTCCCAGGCCGGGTAGGGCGGTGCTGCCCTCATATTCCTCCGCTTCGCAAAAATAACCGGACTCATCCACCGCTCCTGCTTCCAGCAGCGCCGACAGCAGGTCCAGCAGCCCGGAGCCGCAGATGGATTTTGCAGGCCGGCCACCTACGGTGGAATAGTTCAGCCGGTCATCCTCCAGCCAAACCCGGTGAATGGCGCCGGGACTGGCCGTGCTTCCGCAGGTAATCTCCCCGCCCTCAAAGGCGGGGCCAGCCGCCACCGCGCAGGTGACAAAGCCGTCCCGATTGCCCACGGCCATTTCCCCGTTGGTGCCCAGGTCCAGGAATAGGCAGGGCTTTTCCTCCCGGTGGATGCCGCAGGACAGCAGGCCGGCGGTGATATCACCGCCCACATACCCGGCCACGCAGGGCGCCAAATACACCGTGGCCCCCTCCCCTGCGGTCAGATCAAACTCCCTTGCCGGGGCCTGGGTTCCAAACAGGCTGGCGGGCGTAAACGGGGCCGTCCCGATAGGGGTGGGATCCAGCCCGGCGAACAGGTGCTCCATAACCGTGTTTCCCGCAACGGAAAAGCAGCGCACCTCCTCGGGCATCCGTCCCGCCTTTTGGCAGGCCCGTTCCAGGAAGCGCTGAACCTGCCCCCGGATCAGTGCGGATTGCTCCGCCAGGCCCTCCGGTCTCCGGCAGGCCTGGATCCGGGAGATCACATCCCCGCCAAAGGCCCGCTGGCTGTTCTCTCCGCTGACCACCGCCATCTGCTTGCCCGTTTCCAGGTCCAGCAGGTACAGCACCACCGTCGTGGTGCCGATATCCACCGCCGCCCCCAGGCCGGTTCGGGCCGTCAGAGGGAATTCAATTCCCTTGGCCGTCTGCGCCACCGTCATGCTCTGCCGGGCTTCCGGCAGGCGCACAGCCTCATCCCCCCGGATTCGGGTTCGACAGGCCAGGGCCAGCTTGCCATTGACCTGAACATGGCACTTTCCGCATCGGCCCATCCCACCGCAGACCATGGGTACAGCCATGCCCTCCCGGCGCAGAAGCTCCGCCAGCAGCATACCGCTCTCTGCCTGGATCCGGCGCATCTGACCGTCTTGTTCGATTGTAACAGTGCAGGGCATCCCGCTCCCTCCTTAAACAAAGGCCCCTGGGTTCAGGGGCCTTCCTTGTGTGGTATTAATTTTTTATACTAAAACTGATTAAAAAGCTTGAAAAGCTTTTTATAGCACGAAGTGCGTTCAGTTTTTATGAGACGGCGCAGCGTGCGAATGCACGATGCGCGTGTGCGCAGCACACGGGTTTCTCAACGAAAGCATTTCGTTGAGAAACAGTATTAAAGAGTGGTGCCGTGATCCACCACCAGGACCTGGCCGGTGATGGCCGCGGACTCATCGCTGGCAAAGAACAGGCAGGCGTTTGCCTGATCCTCCGCAGAGGACTCGGGCAGGGTCATGTTCATGTGCTGGGCACAGCGGTCAGCGAACCAGGTGCAGAAGGTGGAAACCTGCTCCGGTGCGTTCAGGGGGGTGGGGGTGGGGCCGGGGCAAACGGCGTTGCAGCGGATGCCCTCAGGGGCAAATTGGATCGCAATGTTCTTGGTCATACCCAGAACCGCAGACTTTGCGGCGGAATAGGAGATTCCCGCGCTGCCAAAGACGCCGCCGATGGAGGAAATATTGATGATAGAGCCGGACTTTGCCTCCTGCATATAGGGCAGGACCTCCTTGGTCATATAGAACACAGAGGTCTGATCAATGGCAACCACCTGATCCCACCACTCATCAGAGCACTCGGTAATGGGACGATGCTTGTCCGCAATGCCTGCGTTGTTCACCAGAATGTCAATCCTTCCGAAAGCGTCAACCGCGGCTTGGGCCACCTTGGCACAGTCCTCATGCTTGGTCACATCGGCGGCCACCGCCACAGCGCCAACACCATACTCCCGGCAGGATGCCACCGCCTCTTCCAGCAGCCCTATGCGGCGGGCGCAGAGAACCACGTTCGCCCCCTCCTGAGCGAAGCGCAGAGCGGTGGCCTTTCCGATACCGGAGTTGGAACCGGTGACAATTGCGGTTTTTCCTTCTAAACGTTTCATAAAGCAAACACTCCTTTTTTGGTTGGTTGCTTCAATCATAACAGATTCTCGTCAACATTTCCATAGGCAAAAAAGAAATACCTTTCCCATTTCGTATTCCTCCCGATTTATACCTTTCGGGATACTTCAAAATTTTCTTATAAATTTCTAAAAATTTTGTCGAAACACTACTATTTTCCCGAGAAAATGATAAAATAGACATTAGAAAACATCGAAGTTCGTCGAGGCCTCTCCCCAAGCCTCAGTTTGACTGATCGCCCTGCCCCCAGACAGGGCCGGAAAGGACCGTTACCGTGAAACATAAAACGAATGTCCCGCGCCATTACCATGCCGGCCTGCTTCTCATCGTTGGAATCATTGCGCTGATCCTCCTGGTGCTCTGCATTGCCACCCGCGGGAAGAAAAACCTATCCCTAACCCTGAACGGCCAGGAAGAGATCAATGTGGAATACGGCCAGGAGTTTCAGGATCCCGGCGCCACTGCCCTTCGCCTGTCCAACGGCAGCGAGCCGGAGGCGTTGGAGGTTCAGCAGTCCGGCAAAGTGAACACCGGGAAGCTGGGCACCTACACCATCACATACAAGGCCGGCGGCCTGTTCGGCTCCGTCCGGGTTCAGCGCACCGTCAACGTGGTGGACACCACCCCGCCCCAGATTGACCTGGTCACCATCGCGGACACCTATACCCTCCCCGGCAACAAATACTTCGAAGAGGGGTATACCGCCACCGACAATGTGGATGGCGACCTGACTGAGAAGGTCACCTGCCGGGAAGAGGACGGAAAGGTCTACTACTCCGTCACCGACTCCTCCGGCAACGAAGGGACTGCGGTCCGCAAAATCCGGTATCACGATCCGGTGGGGCCAAATATCGTTCTGGAGGGAGAGGACGAAATGACCGTGGAAGCCGGTGTTCTGTTTGTGGATCCCGGCTATAGCGCCAATGATGACACGGATGGAAACCTGACCGAAAAGATTTCCGTAGACGGCGCGGTCAACGTGTTTGCCGAAGGGGTTTATACCCTGACCTATACCGTGTCGGATGCCGACGGAAACCAGACCTCCGCCACCCGTCAGGTCACGGTCAACGGCAGTGCTACCCCCACCGATCGGGTGGTCTACCTGACCTTTGACGACGGCCCTGGCCCCTATACGCAGGAGCTGCTGGATATTCTGGACAAATATAACGTCAAGGCCACCTTCTTCGTCACCAACGAGTATCCCGACTACGTGGATATGATCGCCAAGGAGGCCGCCGCGGGACATAGCGTGGCCATCCACTCCGCTTCTCACAACTATTCTAAAATCTACACCAGCGAGGAGGCCTATTTTTCCGACCTGGATGAAATGAACGCGATTATTGAGACCCAGATCGGCCACAAGACCAATCTGGTCCGGTTCCCCGGGGGAAGCTCCAACACCGTCAGCCGGAAGTACTGCTCCGGTATTATGACAAAGCTGGCCGCCGAGCTGACCGAACAGGGCTACTACTATTTCGACTGGAACATCACCAGCGGCGACGCCGGTGACACCACGGATACCCAAGAGATCATCCAGAATGTGATCTCCGGGATGCAAAACCGAAAGGTCTCCGTGGTCCTCCAGCACGATATCAAGGATTTCAGTGTGGCCGCCGTGGAATCCATCATCGTCTGGGGCCTGAACAACGGTTTCTCCTTCCAGCCTCTGACCACCACCAGTCCCACCGCCCACCAGGGCATCAACAATTAATACTGTTTCTCAATGAAATGCTTTCATTGAGAAACCCGTGTGCTGCG
>CAZVVH010000140.1:0-5842 GCA_964630475.1 uncultured Oscillospiraceae bacterium
ATGATCGAAATCGTCCACTGGGATCGGATCAAGTACGCAGAAATCCCCCACAAGTTTGAGGCCGGCACCGTCAACACCGGCGGGGTTGTGGCCCTGCATGCGGCCATTGACTATCTGAACCGGGTGGGCTTCGACACCATCCACGCCCAGGAGCGGCATTTAACCCGGTTGGCTTTTGAAGGCATGACCCAGATCCCCCATGTGCAGCTTTTCGGCGGCCGGGAGCCAGAGGAACACTGCGGCATTCTGACCTTCACTATTGACGGTGTCCACCCCCATGACGTGGCCACCATCTTCGATCAGGATCACATTTGTGTCCGGGCCGGTCACCACTGCGCCCAGCCTCTGATGGACTTCCTGGGGGTTTTCTCCACCACCCGCGCCAGCTTTGCCTTTTACAACACCGAGGAGGATGTGCAGCGCTTCCTCAACACCTTGAGTCAGATTCGGAGGAAAATGGGCTATGCCGAGTAATACCTTTTATAATGAGATTCTCACCGACCACAACCTGCATCCCATTCATAAACACCAGCTTGTCAATCCCAATCTGGTGCTGGAGGGCGTAAATCCCACCTGCGGCGACGATATTGTCTTACAGCTGCGGGTGGAAAACGGAATCATTGAGGACGGCGCCTTTGTGGGAGACGGCTGTGCCATCAGCCAGGCCAGCGCCGATATCATGCTGGAATTAATCATCGGCCGCTCGGTGGAGGAAGCCAAGGCCCTTTCCGCCGCCTTCCTGAAAATGATTAAGGGCGACGCCAGCAAAGAGGAAATTGACATGCTGGAGGAAGCCGGCGCCTTGCAGGACATCAGCCATATGCCTGCCAGGGTGAAATGTGCCGTGCTGGGCTGGCACACCATGGAGGAAATGCTGGACGGCAAAACGGACTAATACAATAAACAAAAATGCTCATGTGCAGTCAAATTGCCCATGAGCATTTTATATTCGTTCTTATTAAAAAGGCTGAAAACCTTTTTATAGCACCGCAGGTGCATTAAGAACTGTAGGATATTGTACCTTGAATCCCAGCTGTAGTTCAACAGATCCTCACAGAGGCTTTTTGCCTGTTTCGTATCCCCCAGGATGATGGTTCCTCCCCATATGCCGAGGTCCAAACCGTTTACCGGTTTGCCTTTCGGCATATGGGCCTTGCCTCAGCCCCGCTCCTCCTGATAATCGTGAATGGCCTCCAGCACCTCCTCCACGTCAATGCCGTGGACCTGGCTGGCCTGCTCCAGGGTCTCCATCAGGGCCGCCGGGCAGCTGAAGCAGTGCATTCCGCACTCGATCAGCGGCTCCTGCAGCTCCGGCTGGGTCGCCAACAGCTCTCCAATGATGGTATCCTTTGTAATTTCCATGGTTTTCACCTGCCCTTTCAAGGTTTTGATGGAAAATATTCTACCACAGTTTCGGAGTTCAGGCAATGCCGAAGCACCGAAGCCCAGGCAGATTTTCATCTGCACGCTGCGCGGTCAGTGTCATGCCGGCACAATTTGATTATGCGAAAAGGCAAAACCCGAGTTCCATGAACAGAACCATCCTGTTATCTCTATCCCCTTTCTGTCAATACAGCATGGTCAGCGCCAGGGTCACGCCGGTGAACAGCACCCAGGCCCGGGCGGTGTTCTTTCCGCTCCAGAGGTGAACCAGCGTACAGACACAGCCTGCCAGCAGCACCCCAATCAGCCAGGCACTTTGGAACCGCAGAGGGGTAAACCCAAAGGCGCCGATATACAGGGCCAGCTTGGAGAAGGCAGTCACTGCGAAGAGGACGCTCTCCACCAGCAGCAGGGTACACATGACCTTGGAAAGAAGCCGGTTCCGCACCGGAACCTCGCTGCTGATCACCACCACCCACAGCAGGGCAAAATTCAGGGCCATGATCTTACACAGCTCAAAAAAGCCCTGGCGGGCATACTCCGCCAGCGTAAAGCTGCCGGGGGCCGTCTGGTGCAGAATGGCTCCGAAGAGATAGCCGGCCTGAATGGCGAAAAAGGCCAGATAGAAGAGAATAAAAGCGCCCAGCAGCACATTCCACACCATGCCGGGAATCTTTTGCAGCCCTTTCAGGAAGGCGGAAACCGCCTTCCCCTGCCCCTCCAGCCGCTCCGGCGTCTCCCGCATACTGCCCGCGATCAGGCCGTTCAGGTAGGAGCCAACCGGCAAGCTGAGCAGGAACCGGACAAAGAAATTCACAATGGACGCGGAATTCAGCAGCCGGTCCAGGCCAATGGCCACCCATAGGTCCCCCATCAGCGCCTGGAAGGTGCTGTCCGCCGCCATCAGCAGGCCACCCGCCAGGTAGAAAAACACAGCGGCAATAAGCAGGGCCACCAGGGCGTAGCCAAACCGTTTCAGGCCGCCCTTGCGCAGACGCCGTTCCCGATGGGTCAGCCCCCACCACAGGGCACGGATTTTCAGGGCATAGTGCTTAAAGGGAAAGATCAGCGCGCCATTCAGGGCGTCCAGGGGAAGAAAGTGGCTGCTGGCCCCCTTCACCAGCCGTCCGGAGCGGCACAGCACCCAGTAAATGGCGAAACAGTGGACAAAAAGCCAAACCCAGCCGCTTTCACTCCAAATGCACCCCAATTTCAGCGGGATAACATTCCAAAAGGGCTTGCACTCCAGGACAAATGTGATAATCCACAGGCAGATCAGCCAAACCCAGCTTTCCCGGCTGCCTTTTGTCCCGTGGGTATACAACAGCTCCCAAGCGGTAAAGCCTGCCGCAAAGATCAGGAAGAGAATCCCTTGCTTCCTGAAGTTGGAGAACACCATATAAACGTATAGATAGGCCAGCACATAGCTGAACAGGCTGGACAGAATTTCCCGCATATTGGAGGAAAATGGAGGAATTTCGGGGGCCTGGTTTTCATGTTTGGGTGCAGAAGCGGGGAGGGCGCCAGTTTCGGCTCTCTCATTGGATTCACTCATATTCAGTTCTCCTTTTCAATAACTGCGCGGTTTTCAGCTCCAAATACATCCGCTCAGCCGTCGTCCCGGAATTCCAGGAGATCCCCCGGCTGGCAGTTCAGCTCGTGGCAGAGGGCCATCAGGGTGGTAAAGCGGATGGCCTTAGCCTTGTTGTTTTTCAGGATGGACAGGTTGGCGGGGGTGATCCCCACCCGGGAGGCCAGCTCACCGGCGGAAATCTTTCGCTTTGCCATCATCACATCCAAGTTGACGATAATTTCCACGATGCACCCCTCCTCAAACGGTGAAGTCCAGCTCATCCTTCATGGAGATGGCCTGCTCAAAGGCGTTCTTCACAATGCGGACAATCAGACCCATAAAACCGGCGGCAAGGGCCACCAGCAGGAGAAGCGGATAGACTATCACTGTGCCGGCGGCGCAGATGATTCCCACCGCGAAGCAGCACCAGCTGACCGCCCGCATCAGGGCCACATTTTCCGTCACAAACACCTGGCTGTTCCGGATGTTCTTCAGCAGCCTCCAAAGGTTCCACAGCGCCGCCCAGCCCGCGGCGCTGCACAGATAAAAGAGGATCATCAGGTGCAGATACTGGGGGCCGCTGAGTTGGCCGGACAGATCCACAAAATATCGGGTGGTCCAGTAGGCGCTCAAATCCAGCGCCGCCAGCAGCACAGCAAAGAAAATCACGCAGACCCGGCTCAAGATCACACTCTTGTTTTGATTCCAGTTCATATGACAAAGCTCCTTTCCCGAAGCGCCGTCCCCAGCGCTTCCTGTTATACCAAGGATAACACAGAGCAAGCTGAAAGTCAATAATATTTTATCGAAAAACAATAAATTCTAATTGAATTTCAGAAAGTCAATGATAACATACCGTTTTTCCTCTTTCTCATAAACAAAAAGAAATCGGCGGCAAGCAGGATACTCGTTAGGATCCACGATACCGGATATGTGCCAAACAAGGATACCCAAAACTGCGGCCCCCTTTCCCCAACAAAAAAGTGCCAATGGGCCTGATGCGCCAATTGACACTCTTTTATACTAAGTTCTTATTAAAAAGGTCAAAAACCTTTTTCGACAGTCTGAGAGGCCGCGAATCCGCGGCCCCTTCCATTAAATCATACCCAAAATCCAATAAATCAGTCCATAAAGTATGCTGGCGGAGACGCCGAACACGATCACCGGGCCGGCAATGATAAACATCTTGGCCGCCATGCCGGTGACAATGCCCTCACTTTTAAACTCCATGGCCGGTGACACCACCGAATTGGCAAAGCCGGTGATGGGCACCAGGGTTCCTGCCCCGGCGTACTTGGCCAGATCGTCATAGACGTTCAAACCAGTGGCCAGCGCCGACAAAAACACCAGGCTTATAGACACCGCAAGCGCCGCATTTTTCTCCCCCAGCCCAAGCCACTGGTACAGCTCGCTCAGCGCCTGCCCCAGGGTACAGATCAATCCGCCGATCACAAAGGCCCAAATACAGTCCTTGAGAAGCGGTGATTTCGGTGAGATTCTCCCCACATAATCCGCATATTCCTGATCCGTCATACTTGTCAGCTTTTTCATATTGGCCTCCTGTCCCCAAGTTCTTCAAGGACAGGATTCCCCCTTTGGCAAAGATTATGCAATCTCATCCAAAAGCTGGCCCAGGATCCCGTTGCTGACCAAAAAGCCCCGGTCGGTGCAGCGCCAGCGGCCATCGGTTTCCTCCATCAGTCCATACTTGGCAAAGAGACGCATTTTTTGTTCCAGGCCGCTCCAGCCGCCGCCCCCTCCGGCCTCATACTCCTCCTGGCTAATCCCCCGGCTCAGCCGCAGGCCCAGCATGACATACTCCCGCACCCGCTCCTGCTGGGTGATTACCATCTCCTCAGAGCGGAGCATCTCACCCCGCAGCCATCCATCCAAATCCCGGCTGTAACCATACCGCAGGCCGCCAAAATCTGAATAGGCTGCCGGGCCAAACCCCAGATATTCGCCCAGGGTCCAATATTTCAGGTTGTGCCGGGACTCCCGGCCAGGCTTGCTGAAGTTGGAAATCTCATAATGGTGAAAGCCTGCCTGCTCCAGCCGCTGGCAGGTCCAAAGATACTCATCCGCCTGGACATCCTCATCCGGGAAATCCTCCAAGCTGCGCTTGGAGAAGGGCGTCCCTTCCTCCACCTTCAAGCCATAGCAGGACAGGTGCTCCGGCTCCAGGGCCAGCACCTGCTCCACCGTCTTTTGCCAGCCCTCCATCGTCTGCCCCGGAAGCCCGTAGATCAGGTCCAGGCTCAGATGATCGAAGCCGGCCCGGCGGGCCAGCGCCACCGCAAGCTTGGCCTGGGCAAAGGAATGGGGCCGTCCGGCGGTGGCCAAAACCTCCTCCTCCGCGCTCTGTACTCCCAGGGAAATCCGGTTCACCCCTGCACGGTGAAGCAGGGCCAGCCCCTCCCCGGTGACGGAGTCCGGGTTGGCCTCCATGGTGATCTCACAGTCCCGGGAGAGAGAAAAGCTCTGGTTCAGCGCCTGCAAAATCCGGATAATCCGCTCCGCTCCAAACCAGCTGGGGGTTCCTCCGCCGAAATAGACTGTGTCCACCAGATAGTCCCCGGTCTGCTGGCCCACGCGTTGCAGCTGCCCGCAGAGGGCGGCGGCATAGCGCTCCATCTCCCCCTCCCTTCCGGGCAGAGAGTAGAAATCACAGTAAGCGCACTTGGACTTGCAGAAGGGGATGTGGATATAAATTCCCAGGGGCTTCATGGCGTTTCCTCCAAAGAACAGTTTGCTTTATTTTACCCGAGCAAGACAAAAAGTGCAAGCCTTTGACAGTTTGTTCCATTTTGGAATAATGGCTGACTACCGCGGCGAATATTGTTAATATCGACAAAAACTGTTGACTTTTCTCCCTCAATCGTATAT
>CAZVVH010000141.1:0-5796 GCA_964630475.1 uncultured Oscillospiraceae bacterium
CCTTGAACCAGTTCAGACCGGTGGCCATGCCGGCAGCCATGTCGGTGGAGCCTACGCCGGTGGAAAACGCACCCAAGGCACCATAGGTACAGGTGTGGGAGTCCGCGCCAATGGTCATATCCCCAGGGATCACCAGGCCCTTTTCCGGGATAAAGGCGTGCTCCACGCCCACCTCGCCCACATCATAGAAGTGGGTGATGTTGTGCGCCCTGGCAAAGTCTCGGGCGGTCTTACAGAGCTGGGCCGCCTTAATGTCCTTGCAGGGGGTGTAGTGGTCCAGGATGATACCAATCTTATCCTTGTCAAAAATTTCCTTGATGCCGTACTCATTCAGTACGCCAATGGCAACGGGGGTGGTCACGTCGTTGCCGTGAACAAAGTCCAGCTTGGCCTCGATGAGCTGGCCCACCTCCACAGAATCCAGGCCCGCATGTGCCGCCATGATCTTCTGGGTCATTGTCATTCCCATATAAATTACCTCCTCCACAAAGGGAATCCCCTTGAATTGCATTTATCATAACAGAATTCCTTGTTCAAGAATGTAAAGTATGATACAATGAAACCAAAAATTGCAAAATTACCGGAGGTTTCCATGAAACGTGAAGATTATTTCAGCTTAACCGAGCTTCAGTTGCCCGAGAACATCTGGCAGCCCCTGGCCCAAAGCTCCACCCCCGCTCTTTACTCCCCCGGTCAGATCATCTATCTCCAGGACAGCCCCGCCGAGCACTTTTATTATATTGTCTCCGGCCGGGTGCGCAGCTATATCAGTGGGGAGGACGGCTCAGAAAAGCTGCTGACCGACTACCAGAGCGGCAGTCTGTTCGGAGAGGCCGCCTTCTTTGATCAGCGGCCCCGGGTTTCCACCGCCGTGGCCCTAACCAAATGCAAGCTGGTTTCCATTGACCAAAAGCAGATCACCGAGATTATCCAGAGCAAACCGGAAATTGCCATGGCCCTGTTAAAATACCTGGCCCGCACCGTCCGCCTTCTCTCTGACCAGCTGGACGACGTCACCTTCCTCCGGGCCAGCCAGAGGCTGGCCCGGCTGCTGGTGAACAGCTTCACCGGGCAGATAACCATCCGCACCTCCCAGGAGGAGCTGGCCACCGCCATCGGGGTCAGCCGGGTGACGGTCAGCCGGATTTTGAATGAGTTTGCCCGCCAGGGCGTACTGGAAACCGGTTATCGGAGTTTGACCCTGGTGGACGGGGAAAAGCTGCGGGAGCTGGCGGGATAAGCCTGAGAGGCGGGGGCATCCTGGACTCACCCTACCTCTCTTAGACAACCCAGCACCAAGGCGGAGAATTTCTCCCGCCCGGCCTTGGCGGCATCCAGCACCTCCTGCTCGGACAGGGGCTGGTCCAAAATCCCTGCGGCCATATTGCTCAACAGGGAGAAGCCCAGCACCTTCATGCCGCAGTGGGCTGCCACGATCACCTCCGGCGCGGTGGACATGCCTGCGGCATCACCGCCCAGCACTCGGGCGGCCCGGATCTCCGCCGGGGTCTCATACTGCGGGCCGGGAAAGTACATGTAAACGCCCTCCCGCAGGGTGATCCCCTGGCTGGCTGCCACCCGGCGGGCAGTCTCCTGGAGTTCGGGCGCGTAAAGGTGGCTGGAATCCGGGAAGCGGCAGCCAAACTGGGGCAGGTTTTCCCCTCTCAAGGGAGATTCCAGGAAGAATTTGATCTGGTCTGTAATCAGCATCAGGTCTCCTGCCTGCCAGCTCAGATTGATGCAGCCCGCCGCGTTGGTGACAAATAAATACTCCGCTCCCAGCAGCCGCAGCACCCGCACCGCATAGGACACCTCCTCATAGTCATAGCCCTCATAGTGGTGCACCCGGCCCTGCATGACGGCTACCGGCTGGCCCTCCAGAATCCCAAAGACCAGCTGGCCCTTGTGGCCCGGGGCGGTAGAGACCCGAAAATGGGGAATATCCCCATAGGGAATGCAGATGGCATCCTCCACCTGTTCCCCCAGATAGCCCAGGCCGGAGCCAAGGATCATGGCCACCTTGGGCCGAAACCCGCCGGTTTTGCCCTGAATATACTCTGCGCTTTCGCGGTACTGTGCAAAGGTAAATTTCATAGTGCTTCCTCCATACGTGATATGAACGGAAAAGGGCAGCGGTTCGCCTGGTGAACCGCTGCCCGGGTTTTTTAACCTTCTGCTTGAGCAATTTTTTGCAAGCCCTCGGCAGAGTTCCGCCAGCTTGCTGACGGAATAAAGTGACATATTGAACTTTCTGAGGACAGGCGCCGCAGAAATTTCCCTTCCCGCCCTGCAAACGTGCGATTGTCCCCTTTGGCGGACATGAGTGCGCTGCAGGTTCTCGAAAAAGCCTGCATTTTCAAGAGAGCTTGTCGGGATTCCCGGCAAGCTCAGGCAGCGGCTCGCCTGCTGAACCGCTGCCTGGGTTGTTCGTCTTACAGCTCGATTCTGCCATGGAACTCGTCGTTGATGACGAAGTAAGCCGCGCTCTCCTCGGGCTTTACATAGATGCGCAGCGTGCGGACAGCTGCGCGGTTGCCCGCGGCCTTATAGGCGGCCCTGGCGTCCTTCACCAGATCGGCGGTCAGGGTCTCCTTGCCGCCATACTGGACATAGACCTCAGGCTTCATGGGAACCTTCTTGGCAGCTTCCGCAGCAGCCTTCTTGGCTGCGTCAGTGACGGGCTTGGCGGTTTCAGCGGCCTCTGCGGCGGCCTTCTTCACCCTGTCGGTGACGGGCTTGGCAGACTCGGCGGCATCCGCAGCAGCCTTCTTCACCTTGTCGGTGACGGGCTTGGCAGTCTTGGCAGCCTTCTTGGCCACGTCCTTCACATCCTCCAGAACTTCCTTAGCGCCCTGAAGCATTGCTTCCTTCTGTTCATCCGTAAATTTATCCATGAGTTGTTCCTCCTAGTGCTTTGACATTACTTTTCAGCCAGCAGCTTGTTCAGCTCTGACATGAAGGTGTTGATATCCTTAAACTGGCGGTACACCGAAGCGAAGCGGACATAGGCCACCTCATCCACCTTTTTCAGGCCCTCCATGACCATCTCGCCAATCTGCTCCGTGCTGGTCTCCCGTTCCAGGGAGTTTTGCAGATTCTGTTCGATCTGATCGGCGATGTGCTCCAGGGTATCAAAAGAAACCGGGCGCTTCTCGCAGGCACGGATCATTCCGTTCAGCACCTTGGCCTTGTCAAAGGTCTGTCGGCTTCCGTCCTTTTTCACGACCATCAAGGGCAGGCTCTCCACAGTTTCATATGTAGTGAAGCGTTTCTGGCAGGCCAGACACTCTCTCCTTCTGCGGATGCTTGCGCCTTCCTCAGCGGGGCGGGAATCGACCACTTTGCTTTCCAGATGGCCGCAATAAGGGCATTTCATAGGAATCCCTTCCTTTCTACAACCATTCGGTTTCTATGCGTATAGTATATCACATTTTTCCCCGCTTGAAAAGCGCTTTTCTGTGAACAATTCTTCCGCACTCTTTTCCAAAATGCGGCAAAAAAACGTCACATTTGACAAATCTCCCCCGTGCAGAAAGGACCTCCGGGATTGCCCCTGAGGTCCTTCTTTTATCATACCGGAACTTAGTTCCCCATGCTGCGGCGGCCGTTGGCAGTCTGCCGCCGATGCACAGCACACCGGTTTTTCGATGAACCTATTTCATCGAGAAACAGGACTACAGGCTGGTGTAGCCCATCAGGTATTCGTCCACCTCAGCGGCGCAGGCTCTGCCCTCGGCAACGCCCCAAACCACCAGGGACTGGCCCCGGTGCATATCGCCGGCCACAAAGACCTTCTCCGCATTGGTCCTATAGTGGCCCTCCTCTGTCTCCACATTGGAACGAGCATTGGTCTTGACGCCAAAGGCCTCCGGCACATATGCCTGAGGACCCAGGAAGCCCGCCGCGATGAGAAGCAGCTCGCAGGGCAGCTCCTCCTCGCTGCCGGGGATCTCCACCATGTTCATCCGGCCGGTTTTGTCGTCCACTCTGGGTTCCAGATGGACAATCTTCACCGCCTTCAGGTTCCCCTTCTCATCGGGGAGATATTCCTTGACGGTGGTCTGATACAGCCGGGGATCCCGGCCAAAGACGGCGATGGCCTCCTCGTGGCCGTAGTCCACCTTGGCCACCCTGGGCCACTGGGGCCAGGGGTTATCCTCAGCCCGGATCTCCGGGCTTTTGGGCATCATCTCAATGGCAGTGACTGATTTGCAGCCATGGCGGATAGAGGTGCCAATACAGTCGTTGCCGGTATCGCCGCCGCCCACGATGACCACGTTCTTATCCTTGGCGGAGATATTTTGGCCGTCGGTCAGGTTGGAGCTCAGCAGGCTCTTGGTGTTCAGGGTCAGAAAATCCACGGCGAAGTAAATGCCCTTACACACATCCCGGCCAGGGCCGGACAGATCCCGGGGATTCTTCGCGCCGCAGCACAGCACCACCGCGTCATACTCCTCCACCAGCTGCTGAGCGGGGATCTCCCTGCCCACGTCGGCATTGGTGACAAAGGTGACCCCCTCTTCCTCCATCAGCTTCACCCGGCGGTCGATGATCCCCTTTTCCAGCTTCATATTGGGGATGCCGTACATCAGCAGGCCGCCCACCCGGTCATCCCGCTCGTAGACGGTGACGGTGTGGCCGCGATGGTTCAGTTGATCCGCCACGGCAAGACCGGAGGGGCCGGAGCCTACCACTGCCACCCGCTTTCCGCTGCGGACCGTGGGCGTCACAGGCTTGATTAAGCCATGCTCATAGCCGTACTCCACCAGGGCCAGCTCATTTTCCCGGACGGTGACCGGGTCCCCGTTCAGGCCGCAGGTGCAGCCCGCCTCGCACAGGGCGGGGCAGACCCGGCCTGTGAACTCCGGGAAGCTGCTGGTCTTTCGCAAGCGGGCCAGCGCATGCTCCCAGTTGCCCAGGTACAGCATATCATTCCACTCCGGGATCAGGTTGTGCAGCGGACAGCCGGAGAACCCGGCTCCGCCAATATTGATCCCGGCCTGACAGAAGGGAACACCGCAGTTCATGCAGCGGGCGCCCTGCTTCTGACGGGCCTCCCGATCCACCATAGGGTGGAACTCCTTAAAATTTTTAATCCGCTCCAAAGGAGCAATCGCAGGATTGGTACTGCGCTCATATTCCAGAAATCCAGTTGCTTTTCCCATGACAGTTCCCCTCCTTAACCCCTGGTATTGGCATAGAATGCCTCGATCTCAGCCTGCTCCCGGGTCATGCCCTTCTCTTCCATCTGGGCAATGGTCTGGAGCATGCGGCTATAGTCATAGGGCACAATCTTCTTGAACAGGGACACATAGCTCCCAAAATCCTCCAGAATCCGCTTTGCCTTGGGGGACCCGGTGGCTTCATAGTGTTCCTGAATCATGCTGCGCAGCTCCTGAATATCGTGCTTCTCGGAGAGCCCCTCCATAAACACAAGCTCCTTGTTCACCCGCAGGTACAGGTCGTGATGCTCATCCAGGACATAGGCGATGCCGCCGCTCATTCCTGCGGCAAAGTTCTTGCCGGTTTCGCCCAGCACCACAGCCCGGCCGCCGGTCATGTACTCACAGCCATGGTCGCCGCAGCCTTCCACCACAGCCACCGCGCCGGAGTTCCGTACGCAGAAGCGCTCGCCAGCCACGCCGTTGATAAAGGCCTTGCCGCTGGTGGCGCCGTACAGGGCCACGTTGCCGATGATAATATTCTCCTCGGCCCTGAACTGGCTCTTTTTGGGCGGATAGACGATCAGCTTGCCGCCGGACAGGCCCTTTCGAAATAGTCGTTGGAGTCACCCTC
>CAZVVH010000142.1:0-5778 GCA_964630475.1 uncultured Oscillospiraceae bacterium
TGAATCCCACCTCCGCCATCTGTGGCATGGGCCTGGGTGAATCCGTGGCCCTGATTACCGACGGCCGCTTTTCCGGAGCCACCCGGGGCGCCGCCATTGGCCATGTCTCCCCAGAGGCTGCAGCCGGCGGCATGATCGGCCTGGTGGAAGAGGGAGACATCATCGAGATTGACATCCCCGCCCATTCCATCCATTTGGACGTGGCAGAAGATGTGCTGGCCCAGCGCAAGGCCAACCTGGTCATGCCCGAACCCAAGGTCAAGACCGGTTATCTGGCCCGCTACGCAAGCCTGGTCACCTCTGCTGACAAGGGCGCAATCCTGAAAACGCTGTAATCCATCCACATATCAACAAAGCCCGCTGCGTGAACTGAACTGCTCCCCATCAAGCGGGCAGCGAAAATAATAAAATATTTTCTACTTCCGGTACCCGGGTCAGGGCACCGGAAGTCTTTTTTAGGATGCACAGCACTGCGGTGCCGTGCATCCTAAAAATAGCAATACCCCCATAAGAGACGGTTTTTCTGTTTCACTGTCTCTTATGGGGATAGCATATCCGTGTGCAGCGGGCGTTGCGCTGATTCAGTTGCTTCAGCCTAAGCCAGCAGTCAGGGCCATACTTAACATGGGAATCAGCATACACAGAACCATAAACCCTGCCATAATGGAGATAAACAGCTTGCGCTTGTCCTTCTTCTTAGACTTATGAACCTGCTTTTTATTCTGCTTCAATACAAATGGCTCCTTTCCTTATACCTTGAGGAACTTCCGGATGGTGCCGGAGCTTCCGCCCACGCCGATAATCAGTCCCGCCACCAGGAACACGATGAGCACATAGGTGCTGACATCCTGGTAGGGAATGATGGTAATCAGCGAGATCTTTCCAGACAGATTCAACGCCCGGACGATCAGATAATAGATTCCTGTCAGCAAGCCATAGGCAATTCCCGAGCCAAGCAGGCCTAGGATCATTCCCTCGTAAATGAAGGGCCAGCGGATAAACCGGTTGGTTGCGCCGCACATTCTCATAATGGCGATCTCATCTCCCCGGTTAATGGTTGCCAGCTTGATGGTATTGGACATGATAAACATGGAGATGGTGAACAGGATGAGCACCATCGCCGCCGCCACAATCATGGCGATATTGCGTATGGTGACAAAGCCCTTGGCCACCTTCATCTCCACAGAGATATCGACAATTCCCTCCACCTGTTGCACACGTTCAATGGTATCCTCGATCAGGTTCAGGTCCTCCACATGGACGGAGAAGCGGTCCCGGAAAATGTAATCCGGCAAATCAGCATACAGCTCATCATCGTCCAGACCCTCAATATAGGAAGCCTTTGCCTCTTCCCTGGTGATAAACTGAACCTGTGCCACATTTTCAATGGCCTCGATCTCGCGCTGAAGGGCCATAGCCTCATCCTGGGTGTAAGACTCCTCCACATAGGCCAGGAATTCATTTCGATCCATCAGGTTGTTCAGCATGTTGTTCAGGTTCAGAACCACCATGGCGAAGCAGCCCATCAGCAGCAGACAGGCGGTGATGATACCGATGGCGGCAAAGGACATAAAGCCGTGGGCCTTCATGCCCCGCAGGGCCTCCGCAATATAATAGAGGAAGTGAGCATGGCGTTTGCGGCGCTTTTTCTTGGGCATGCTGCCCTCCAGACCCATGTAAGCGGGGGTATCAATCAAATACTCCTCTGGATTCAGCTTTACCGTAGGCTCCTCCACAGGTTCAGCGGACTTTTCCTCCGCCTTCACAGGGGGAACAGTCTCCTCAGCAGGCTCGGCCTCCCCGGCGGGAGAAGCTGCCTGTGCCAGCGGCGATTCTTTCGGCTCCTCCGCCGGGATCAGGTGCAGTCCCGCATCTGACTCTGTTACCTCCCGCAGGTCGGCTAAAAGCTCGTCCACGGTCAACTCCTTGCCATCCACCTGGACGGTGACAGGCGTTTCCTCCTGGGTGCTTCCCGCCTGCTCTGCAGCAGGCTCTGTCTTTTCTTCCTCAGGCCGGCCTGTGTCAACTGCCTCCGAAAGGGTTTCTGTGGGTAGAGTGTTTTCCGGCATGGCGGTTTCTTCTACCTGACCGTCGATCCGATTTTCTTCTTTATTCATATCCGTAAAAACCTTCCTGTCTGTCGCTGATCACTTCGCCGTCCTGAATGTACACAACGCGCTTTTCAAAACGGTTCACAAGTTCCTTCTCGTGGGTCACCACCAGAACCGTGGTCCCCAGCTCATTGATGCGGGTCAAAAGCTGCATAATCTCCAGGGAGCGGGCCGGGTCCAGGTTGCCGGTAGGCTCGTCCGCAATGATCACGGCGGGATTGTTGACCAAGGCCCGGGCGATGGCCACCCGCTGCTGCTCGCCGCCGGACAGCTCGCTGGGGTGACGCTTCTCCTTCCCCTCCAGGCCCACCAGCTCCAGCACATAGGGCACCCGCTGGCGGATCTGCTTACGGCTGGCCCCCACCGCCTTCATCACGAAGGACAAATTCTGATAGACCGTTTTCTCCTCAATCAGGCGGAAGTCCTGAAAAACCACGCCCAGGGTGGCCCGCATATCCGGAATCTCCCGGGGCTTGATGGTGTTCAGATTGTAGCCGTTGACGATCACCCGCCCCCGGTCTGCCGTAATCTCAGCCGTGATCAGCTTGATGATCGTGGTCTTGCCGGAACCGGAGGGGCCAACCAGAAAAGTGAACTCTCCCTCCTCGATGGCAAAGGACACGCCGCTTAAAGCCCGGGTTCCGTTGTCATAGTTCTTTTCGACGTCAATAAATCTAATCATAGGTTTTCCTCATCATTACCGAAATCGGCTTTGCACGATATCTCTCGCAAAGCCGATCTTCTGTTTGCATGTAAAACTGCTATTTGATGAAAAACTTCGATAGCTTAATCAAATAGGCATCGCCCTTCGGCTCAGGACTTGATGCCGCAGGAGGTCAGATACTTCTTGACCATCAGAGCCACCTTAAAGGTGATGGCGTCATCAAATTCCCGGAGATCCAGGCCGGTCAGCTTTTTGATCTTCTCCAGGCGGTATACCAGGGTATTTCTGTGGACGAAAAGCTTACGGGCTGTCTCAGAGACGTTCAGGTTGTTCTCAAAGAACTTGTTGATGGTGAACAGCGTCTCCTGATCCAGGGCGTCAATGGGATTCTTCTTAAACACCTCCTGCAGGAACATTTCACAAAGTGTGGTAGGCAGCTGATAAATCAGGCGGCCAATTCCCAAGTTCTCATAGTTGATGATGGACTTCTCCGTGTCAAAGGCCTTGCCCACATCAATCGCCACCTGAGCCTCCTTATAGGAGCGGGCCAGCTCCCGAAGGTGCCCCGCCACGGTGCCGATGCCGATGACCACTTTCACGGCCAGTTCCTTGGTCACGGCCTCCTCCACCTGACGTGCGATGCGCAGCAGCTCCTTGCTGTCGTAGCCCTCGCTCAACTGCTTTACCAGAACCACATCCGTCTTACTGACAGACAGAACAAAATCTGTGTTCTTATCAGGGAACAGGTTCTGGACGGTGTTGATCGCAGTGACCTCGCCGCCGTCCAACTGGCGAATCAGGAACACTACCCGGGGCGCATCCTGGACAAAGTGCAGCTCCTTGGCACGCATATAGATGTCTCCCAACAGGATGTTGTCAGAAATAATATTCTTCACAAAGCTGGCCTTGTCGTGCTTCTCCTCATAATAGGACTTGGCGCCCTCCAGAGCCACCGCAGCCATATTGCATACCAGCTTTGCCTCCGTGTCCTCGCCCCGGACAAACACAGCATAATCGAACTGAGACCCCCAGGCAGAGAGCTGCTTAAGGGTCTTTCCCCCGTAAATCACGGGATTTCCCATCGCGTTGAGAATCGCATCAACAGCGCCGGGAACCTTTTCTCCAATACTGGAAAGCTCATTGCAGGCAACGACAGTACCTTCTGCATCAATGACGCCAATCGCACGGTCAGTACAATCCTTCAACTGAAGGACAACGCTTTGAAAAATTCTGCTGGACATTTTCTTTAGCCTCCCATATTCCTGGGGTTCTACCCCCGAATCCTTTTTTTCTGCTTTCATACGGCTTTCACCGAAACGAATTCTGTCATTTTTCTGTAACCTTTCTCATTATATCTTGTCTAAGTTGGAATTTCAATAGGCTTTTGAAATTTTTTTGTGAAAATTGACGAACGCGGTTTGACGGGCGCGTAGATTATCTTCTGATTTATTTTGAAATTCCTCCCAATTTCTCCAATTTTTCCACCTCTTTTGAAGTCAAAGTTCGATATTCGCCCTTTTTCAGCCCTTCATCCAGCTTCAAGCTGCCCATGGAAAGCCGCTTTAAATAGAGCACTGGCTTTTCACGGGCGGCCAGCATCCGCTTGATCTGGTGAAACTTCCCTTCCCGAAGGGTCACAATCCCCCAATCAGGCCCCCGCTCTGGCAACAGCTCCAGTCCGGCGGGCAGACACTCCAATCCGTCTTCCAGCACCATCCCTTCCGCAAAGGCCCTGCAATCCCCTTCATCCAGGGTGCCGTCCACCTGCACCAGATAAACCTTATTCACGTGATACCTGGGAGAGAGCAGCCGGTGGGCCAGTTCCCCATTGTCGGTCAAAAGGAGAAGTCCCTCGGTATCCTTATCCAGCCGCCCCACCGGAAACAGCCCCCGCTTTCGCAGCTCCGGAGGCAGCAGATCCAGCACCGTGCTCTGCCGGCGGTCCTCCGTGGCAGACAGCACCCCGGCAGGTTTATGCAGCATAATATAAGTATATTCCTCATGGAAAACGGCCTCTCCGTCCACGGTCAGCTCCAGCCCCTCCGTCTCGTATTTATCCTGGCCGGAGGGGGCAGGGGCGCCGTCCACCCACACCCGCCCCCGGCGGATCAGTTCCTTTGCCTCCTTGCGGCTCCACCGTCCGGTATCCGCCAGGATCTTGTCCAATCGGAGCTTTGCCATCCTTCACGCCTCCTCTAAAATCCATTTGATTTATTGTAGCATACTTTGTCCCGTCTGCACATACATTTTCTCCACAAGGAGGGACGCGCTATGATGATTGTCACCGCAAAAATTCGTTGGAAAAAATGCCTGCTGGCCCTGGCCGCTGTACTTGCTGTTGTATTGGCTGTCATTCTGCTGGCCGGAAAGCTGAATACCGGAGATTCCACTACGGCCTTTGGCAGCAAAACCGGCAAGAGCGATGAAAGCCGGGTGGCCTATCTGAATGAGCTGGGCTGGGAGGTGGATCCCTCCCCGGTCAGCCAGGAGGAGATTCTAATCCCCGAGGGCCTGGATGAGGAAACCTATGGCGCCTATTTGGCCTTGCAGGAGGAAGCAGGCTTCGACCTGACCCTCTATGCCGGGAAAACGGCCACCCGCTACACCTATGAGGTGCTCAACTACCCCTCCGGGGAAACCGGCGTTGTGGCCGGGCTGCTGGTCTACAAGGATCAGATCATCGGCGGAGAGGTGATGAGCGTGGAGCTGGACGGGTTTATCCAGAGCCTGGTATTCCCCAAGGGATAATTCCAACGGAAATTTCCGCGTAATGTACATTTGTCAATGATCAATTGTAAAGCTACATAATTCCAACGGAAATTTCCGCGTAATCCCTTGCACTTTGGGTCAAAATATAGTAGAATAACTAGTAGCCTGCCGGACTGCGATTTCGGGCAAGGCTGCACTAGTCGGGGAGTTAGCGGTGCCCTGTATCTGCAATCCGCTATAGCAGGGATGAATCCCGGCCCCCGGAGCAAAATTGTTTCGTCTGCCCCCGGTAAG
>CAZVVH010000143.1:0-5762 GCA_964630475.1 uncultured Oscillospiraceae bacterium
TCACCACATTCTTCGTGATCTCATTGAATGTGACCCGCCGGGTCTTGGGGTCTGGCAATGCCAGAAGCTCCTTCAGGTGCCAGGAAATGGCCTCGCCCTCCCGATCCGGGTCGGTTGCCAGGAACACCTTCTCGCTCCCCGCCGCCGCGGCCTGCAGGTCGGCAATGACCTCCTCCTTGCCCTTGATGGGCTGGTAATCCGCCTTAAAATCCTGTTCAAAGTCGATGCCGATTTTGCTCTTGGGCAGGTCCCGGACATGGCCCATGGACGCCTTCACCTGATAGCCAGGGCCAAGATACTTTCCGATTGTCTTTGCTTTTGCTGGCGACTCTACGATCACCAGGTTTGTTTTTGCCATATAGTTCGGTTCCTCCAAAAGGGTATTATTCCGTCTTTACACGAATTTTCGCTTCGTAGCAGCCGCTGCACTCCTCCACCAGCCCTCTCAGGGTGAGAACGGTCAGGGCGGAAAGCACCCGGCGGGCGGGAATTTCCGTCAGCTCGATCACTTCATTCCCGCTCTTTCCTCCGGACTGCAGGCAGATGAGAATCTCCTGCTCGTCATTGGTATACTCGTCCGGATGTTCACGGACGTCAATATATGCTTTGTTTTCCGGTTTGTCAACTACTTTTTTCTCCGCAGGCTCCGAGTTTGTCTCCGGAACAGGGTCTTTTCTCTCTTTTCCGGCACGTTTTTCCGGCTTCGGCGGTTCCGGCTTTACCTTGGAAACATAGCGCACCTGATACTGGCACAGCACCTCATTGCCGCTGGTCACAGGGATTGCCCCGTCCTTAATCAGAGACAGCACCCCGGCGCCCTCCGGGCGGTCCGCTCCGGTGGGCACGGCGAAGAGGTCCCGGTTTTGCTCCAGGGCCAGCTTGGCCACCAGCATGGTTCCGCTGGTCATCCCGCCCTCCACACAGAGGACGCCCACGCAAAGGCCGGTCAAAATCCGGTTGCGAATGGGAAAATTCCGCCCCACAGGCTCCCGCCCGGGTGGATATTCGGTGACCAGGGCGCCATTTTCCAGCACCCGCTGATACAGCTTATGGCTGTACTGGTCAAAGGGAACGTCTACGCCTCCTCCCAGCACACAGGCCACCGGGCCTCCGGCCCGAAGGGCGGCATTGGCTGCCGCATAGTCGCAGCCCGGCACCACGCCGGTCACCACCAGACCGCCCTGTCTGGTGATTTCATAGGCCAGTTTATCCGCCATCCGTCTGCCATATTCAGAGCACTTTCTGGTGCCTGCCATGGCAATGGCGGCCTCATCGTCAAAGTGAATCTGCTTTCCCTGCATATACAGCACCAGGGGCGGCTGGAAAATATGCCGCAGGCGCTCCGGATAGCCGGAATCCTGCATCGTGTAAATGCGGACATTCAGCCGGTCACAGTCGGCCAGAATCTTTTCCGGAAGCTCCATGGACTTATCCTTCAGGGAAGCCCTTGCCGCTGGGCGCAAGGTGGGCAGGTTATGATACTCCTCCTCAGGGGCGTAATAGGCCTCCTCCGGCGTACCGAAATACTCCAGCGTCCGGTGCATACCGTCCAGGGACAACTCCGTGCGGGTTGTCAGCCACAGCCAGTATTTAATCTCGGTCATCATCCTCACCCGATTTCTCTATATTTATGCGCGGTATCTCTCCCACAGTACAACAGCGGCGGCCGCCGCCGCGTTCAGGGATTCGCATTTGGGTTCCATAGGGATTTTTATGGTCTTTTCGCAGAGATCCAGCAGCGCCCGGGAGACCCCCCTCCCCTCGCTGCCAATGGCCACGGCGGCCCGATCCAGCTGAAACCGTCCCAAAGTCACGGTATCCTCCCGCAGGGCGGTAGCGTACAGGGGCAGCTCCGCCCTCCGGCACAGGGCAGCCAACTCCTCCACCGTGGTCTCATAAACCGGAAGGCGGAACACCGCCCCCATGGACGCCCTCACCGTCTTGTGATTATAAGGGTCTGCGCAGCTGTTCAACAGAATCAGCCCGTCCGCACCGAAGGCATCCGCCGTCCTCCAAATGGAACCCACATTGCCGGGGTCTTGCAGCCCATCCAGCACCAGGTACATGCTGCCAGGCAGCACCTCCGGCGGGGTCAGGCTCCTCATGCGGCACAAGAAGAGCACCCCCTGGGGCGTCTCCATAGGGGAGATGGATTTCATCAGATCCGGCGGCACAATCACTGTGCGTACGCCTGGCAGCCCGGGCAGCTCCACCTGCTCCGTGGCAAGGAGCACCACCAGCTCCGCCCTCCATTTCAGGGCCTCCTCCAGCATCTTCACGCCGTCGCAGAGGAACTCCCCGTTCTGACGGCGGAAGGAACGGCTTGTGGTAAGCTTTCTGATATGTGCAATCAGCGGATTGCTCCTGCTCGTAATCCGTTCCATTTACACCTTCCTCAGCCCGTTGATGGCGGAGGTCTCCCCCACCACAATCACCCGGTCGCCGGCCTGGAACGTATAGTCCGGCCCCGGCGCCACCTTCATATCCTCAGACCCGGTGGCCCGCACTGCGATGATATTCACCGCGTAGGCTCTGCGCACGTTCAGCTCCAGGATGCTCCTGCCCACCCAGCCCTTTGGCAGGGGCAGCTCCATCAGCCCGTAATCCTGGCTCAACTCCAGATAATTCACCAGGCTGGAGCCCACCAAATCCTGGGCCAGCTTCACCGCCATCTCATGCTCCGGGAAGATCACATGGTCCGCGCCGATGCGCTCCAGCACCCGGCGGTGGACGTGATTTTGAGCCTTGCAGATCACCTGGGGCACCCCAAGCTCCTTCAGGTTCAGCGTCACCAGCGCGCTGCTTCCGATATCCGAACCAATGGCCAGGACGGCGCAGTCAAAATTTTTTACGCCGATTTCCTTGAGCTGCTGGATATTGGTGGCGTCACAGCAGACCGCATGGGTCACGTAGTCCGCCACCTGCTCTACCTGTTCCGGATTGTTGTCCACAGCCAGCACCTCATGGTCCATCTGGCACAGCTCCTCTGCCACCGCCCGGCCAAACCGTCCCAGGCCAATGACGACGAATGATTTCATAGCGTTCAACCTCCAACCACCGCCGCTGCCGGGTCAGCCGATCATCACCCACGCGCTGGGATAGCTGATCTTGCTGCCTCCGCTCTTCCGGCTCATATAGGCGAAGGAAATCGACAGGATTCCCACTCTGCCCAGAAACATCATACATAGGATCATCACCCGGGAGGCCGTTGACAGGGCAGTCGTTATGCCCGTGGTCAGCCCCACAGTTCCCAGGGCGGACGCCGTCTCGTACAGGGCGTTCAAATAGGGCACCCCCTCCACCACGGCCAGGAAAACCGAGCCAAATAGGCTCAGCAGCAGCACCATCAGCACCAGATTCACCGCGTCCACCACCTTCTGATGGGGAACGGTGCGCCCGCCAATGACCAGCTCGCTGTGTCCGGTCAGGCCGGCCCACATGGAGCGAAGGAGCACCACCACCGTAACCACCTTCACGCCGCCGGCTGTGGAGCCGGAACAGCCGCCAATGAGCATCAGCACACAGGAGATCACCTTGGAGCTTTCCGTCAGCGCTCCCTGGTCAATGCCGCTGAAGCCGGCGGTGCGCAGGGTGACGGATTGAAACAGGCTGGCCAGCAGCTTCTGTCCGGCGGTCATTCCGCCCATGGTCCCCGGGTTATTCCACTCGGCCAGAGCGAAAAACGCCGCCCCCAGCAGGATCAGCGCCGCCGTGGCGGTCAGCACCAGCCGGGTATAGAGGCACAGCTTTTTCCAGCGGCGGTTCTGCAAAAGATCCTGCCAGACCAGAAAGCCCAGGCCGGCCACTACGATCAGCCCCATTAACACCCCGCACAGGTAGGGGTCTCTGGCGTATTCGGACATGCCGGTAAAGGCGCCGCTTGCGCCCATCAGATCAAATCCCGCATTGCAGAACGCGGAAACGGCTGTAAACAGTGACCGCCACAGCCCCGCCCCAAACCCGAACCGGGGAATAAAGCGAACACAGAGGAGCACCGCGCCGATCCCCTCCACCAGGAAGGTTCCCCGGAGGGCCAGCCTCACCAGAGGAATCACGCCGCTGACATTCTTTAGATTTAATGTAGAAACGACGACCATCCGCTCTGAAAAACTGATCCTGCGCTTCGCCAACAGGGAGATCAGCATCATAACCGTCATAAAGCCCAGACCGCCCACCTGGATCAGGCACAAGATCACCGCCTGTCCGAAGTAAGACCAGTATTGCCAGGTGTCCACCAGCACAAGGCCGGTGACACAGGTGGCGCTGGTGGCGGTGAACAGGGCTGTCAGCGGGTTTGTCCATCCACCGGACCGGGAGGAAGCAGGCAGCATGAGCAGCAGCCCGCCCGCCAGCAGAATCGCCAAGAAGCTGCAGATGACCAGTGCGGCGGGGTTCAGACGATGTTTTTTTCTTTGCATCGGTTTCCCCATCCTCTCTGTCAGATCTATGGCATACTGCGCCGAAGGGGTGTCTCGGGACGCAGTTGTCCAAAAAACAACCCGTGTCAATCCGATGTTTTGGAACTCTTCAGATTTCCGCCGACTATGTACCCATTATTTTTATATCACGTTCTGGCACCATATTGCAAGTCTTTTTCTATTCAATATTTTATCTTTTCAAAATTTCTGATTTGATACTGTTTCCCAATGAAATACTTTCATTGAGAAGCCCGTGTGCTGCGCACTCTGGCATCGTGCGTTTGCACGCTGCGCCGTCTCATAAAAACCGAACGCACTTCGTGCTATAAAAAGCTTTTTAATCGGTTTTAGTATGAACCGCAAGGGAAAGCGCCGCAGTCCCCGACTGCGGCGCTCCCTCATTGCGGAGACAGCATCTCATACCAATCCCTGTTAAAAAGTGCAAATGCTTTTTATAGCCCCCGCAGGGGGCGTCAGGGATTGTATGAGACGTGTTTTGCGCTTTAGCGCAAAACGGGCAGCGCCGCTGAGGCGATGCCTCCCTGATAAAATTTGCATATTTTATCAGGGAACAGTATCAGGAATTACTCCTTGATGCTGTTCTCATAGGCCTCGATCATTCTCTTCACCATCTGGCCGCCCACAGAACCGGCCTCACGGGAGGTCAGGTCGCCGTTATAGCCTTCCTTCAGGTTGACGCCCACCTCGCTGGCGGCCTCCATCTTGAACTTGTTCATGGCTGCCTTTGCCTCGGGGACAATAATCTTGCTGTTGGTCTTCTGATACTGCTCCTTCATAATGATACATCTCCTTTTCTCTCGCGGTCTTTTTTTGTCGGATCGCCTGATCCAAGTGTAGTTTGGTCCGAGAGAGAATTTCTATGTATCTTTTCTTTTGCCAGTTTTTTCGATTTTTTTGTGAATATTCCATTGGCGCCGCCGGAATAAATCCCGCAGCCTTTTCAGCGGGGACTGTTTTTTGCTCGCGTGAGGCATTTAGGATCAGAACCACATAGAAAGAACGCTTAGAATCCATCCCACCTGGTCGGAATACTGCGGGTATTTTTCATAGATCGCAAGGGCCTCCAAATACAGTTCCTCCGCTTCTTCCTTCCGGTTCATAACATCCAACAGGAATGCCAGATTATAGCAGGTATCCGCCACATCCGCCTCATAAGCCTCCGGATTCCCTTTGGCCAGACGGCGGTAAATCTCCAGGGCCTCCCGATACAGTTCTTCCGCCTTTCGCTCTCGGTTGGTATCAGCCAGCAAGGCTGCCAGATTATAGCAGGTATCCGCCACCTTCGGCTCATAAGCCTCCGGGTTCCCTTTGGCCAGACGGCGG
>CAZVVH010000144.1:0-5666 GCA_964630475.1 uncultured Oscillospiraceae bacterium
CACAGCGGTGATGGAGGAGCCGTTGCCCAGGTGGCAGGAGACGATCTTCAGCTCGGAAGGATCCTTGCCCAGAATCTCGGCGCAGCGCTTGGAGACAAAGCGGTGAGAGGTGCCATGGAAGCCATAGCGGCGCAGCTTATCGTTCTTGTAATACTCATAGGGGATTGCATAGGTGTAAGCCTTGGCGGGCATAGTCTGATGGAAAGAGGTGTCAAATACGGCAACCTGGGGAACATCCTTGCCCAGAACAGCGGTGCAGGCGTTGATGCCGATCAGGTTTGCGGGGTTGTGCAGGGGAGCCAGGGGATTGCACTCCTCGATGGCGGCCATGACCTCGTCGGTGATCAGGACAGAGGAAGCGAACTTCTCGCCGCCGTGCACCACGCGGTGACCCACAGCGTCGATCTCCTTCATAGAGGAAATCACACCGTTCTCGGGATCTACCAGGGCGTTCAGCACCGCCTGGATGGCCTCGGAATGGGTGGGCATGGCCACGTCAACTGCGTCCAGCTTTGCCTTGCCCTCCACCTGGGGCTTGTAGGTAAACTTGCCATCAATGCCGATGCGCTCGCACAGGCCCTTGGCCAGCAGATCGCCAGTTTCGGGGTTCAGCAGCTGATACTTCAGGGAGGAGCTGCCTGCGTTGATAACCAGAATGTTCATGGGAAATCAATCTCCTTTTATTTTAATTTGCAAAGGGCTTGTCAAAGGGCAAGCCTTGGCGGTAAAATATACACATCCTATTTTAGAACAAATTAGAGAAAAGAACAACCTCTTTTTTCATAAAATTCCGGTTGTTTCCGGTTGGGAGGGAGAAAACTTGCACGTGGCGGGCATTATAACCGAATACAATCCCTTCCACATGGGTCATAGCTGGCAAATCGCGGAGCTGCGCCGCCGGCTGGGGGCGGATACCGCTGTTGTCTGCGCCATGAGCGGCAACTGGGTGCAGCGGGGGGACGCTGCCCTGCTGGAAAAGCATCAGAGGGCAGCCATGGCCCTGGAGGGCGGCGCCGACCTGGTATTGGAGCTGCCACTGGCCTGGGCGGTGTCTTCGGCGGAGCGCTTTGCCCGGGGCGGGGTGGAGGTCTTGACCGGAACCGGCCTGGTGGATACCCTGGTGTTTGGCAGCGAGAGCGGCGACCTGGAGGGGCTGCAAAGGGCGGCGGATTATCTGCTGTCGGAGGACTACCGGCGGAGATTGAAGGCGGGGCTGAAGGAGGGGCGCTCCTTTGCCGCTGCCCGGCAGCTGGCCCTGGAGCAGGAGCCATCCTTGCCCCCTTGGAACACAGCGGAGGCCCCCAATGACCAGCTTGCCCTGGAATATCTGAAAGCCCTCCGCGGCAAAAAAATAACCCCCTTGGCCATCCGGCGGAGAGGGGCAGAGCACGACGGTCCCGCAAGGCAGGGAATCGCTTCGGCTTCGGTGCTGCGGGGAAAGGTTTTGAATGGGGAGGATATTTCCGCGTATTTGCTGCCCGGGACGGTGCTTCCGGCGGAGGAGCTGGCCACCCTGGAATATGGGGAGCGGGCTGTGCTGGCCGCCCTGCGGCAGATGACCCCGGAGGATTTCCGCCGGCTGCCCGATTGCTCGGAGGGGCTGGAAAACCGCATGGCTCAGGCGGCCAAGCTGTCCACCAGTGTCAAGGAGGTCTGCGACCGGGCCAAGACCAAGCGCTACGCCTATGCCCGCCTGCGGAGGCTGGTGGTCTGGAGCTATCTGGGGCTGACCCAGATGGACCTCCCAGAGCATGTGACTTGCCTGCGGGTGCTGGGGGCCAACCAGCGGGGGCTGGACCTTCTCCGCCGGATGAAGCGAACCGCCCAACTTCCTGTGGTGACGAAGCCAGCAGCTGCCCGGCAAATGGGGGAGGCGGTGCGGAAACAGTTGGAGCTGGAGGCCAGAGCCACTGATCTGTGGCAGCTGTGCCGGAAAACCCCCGGCCCTGGTGGAACGGAGTGGACCACCGGTGTGGTGTTAAAAACTTGAAGTGGGCACAATCTTTAGCATGAAATTTTGGCTATTTCTTTTTCTTCCTGCTGAAAAAGCGGGGGGACAGCTTAGTCTACGCTGCGGACAGCAGATAGTCGTAGAGGAAGAACACAAAGTTGCCCAGCAGCAGGGTGACCAGGGTCATCCACAGACCGCCGAAGCCGGTGCCCGCCCAGTTTCCGCCGTAGATCACATAGAGCAGCACCCAGTACAGCAAAAGAACGTCTCCGTTGAACAGCACCAGCCGCACAGCCCAGCGCAGAACCGCCGGAAGCTTGGCCACCAGCGGGCGGAACAGGGGATACCAGCCCAACAGGAACAGATAGAGGGCGGCGGGTTCCTTGTCCGGACACAGCATCAGCGCCAGCAGGCCGGAGGCCAGCCAGTGGATCACCGCATAGCTTCCCCCACAGGACAGGCGCACCGCTTCGGCACAGAAGCCCGCAATAATGGGGGCAATGAAGGTTCCGATGCCAATGGCTCCGCCGGTCAGCTGGATCAGCACGGAGAGGGCGGTAAACAGTCCGCCAATGGCGATTTTCCTTGCCGGAGAGGAATTTGGTTTCATTTAAACCACCACGTTTATTGGATTTCCGCTGAGCCATCTCCGCAGATTTTCTCCGGTGATTTGGATCAGTCGCTGACGGGCCTCTTGGGAGGCCCAGGCAATATGAGGGGTTATGATGCAGTTTTGAGCGGTGACCAGCGGGCAGGTCTCTGCCTTCGCCGGCTCTTTGGTCACCACGTCCACGGCGGCGCCGGCCAGTCTCCCGCTGTTCAGAGCGGCCGCCAGGGCCGCTTCGTCCACCAATCCGCCCCGGGCGGTATTCACCAGGTAGGCGGAGGGCTTCAACATTGCCAGGGTATCGGCATTGATTAGTTTTGCGTTGTCCGCAGTCAGGGGACAGTGGAGGGAGAGGACATCCGACTGGCGCAGCACCTGTTCCAGCGGAGCAAAGCGGAGATGGCCGGTTTCCGGCTCCGCTTTCGGATGGGGCGTGTATACCAGCACCTCCATGCCCAGGGCATTGGCCAGGTTGGCCACCTTCCTGCCAATATTGCCAAAGCCGATCAGGCCCATGGTGCGCCCGGCCAGCTCCAGCTGGGGAGAATCCCACCAGCAGAAATCCGGTGCGGTGCGCCCCCGCTGGCCCCGGAGGGCTGCGTCGTGATGGGCCACCCGATGGCAAAGCTCCAGCAGCAGGGCAAAGGTGAACTGCACCACAGAGTCAGTGGAATAGTTGGGCACATTGGTGACAGTAATGCCACGGGCCTTGGCGGCGGCAAGGTCCACCTGATTGTAGCCGGTGGCCAATACGCCGATGTAGCGCAGGTTGGGACAGGCGTCCATCACCGGGGCGTCCAGCACCACCTTGCTGGAAAAGACGGCATCGCAGTCCCCGATGAGAGGAACCGCGTCCTCATTGGCGGTGCGGTCGCAGATCCGACAGGGGCAAAGATCGGTGACAGGCGCCCAGCTCAGATCGCCGGGATTGATGGTATAGCCATCCAAGATAATACCTTTCATGGGAACCTCCTTTGGAGGATTATTTTTTCGGCTTCTTCGAGCGGCTGTGGCCGAAGCGGAAATAGGTGCTTTTCAGCTTCTGGGTGGCGGGATAAATGACCCGAACCCCGTGACAGCCGGTTTCCTCTGGCTCCAGAGTGACAAAGGCGTAGAGCCAGCCGTGCTCCTTGCACTGACCCCGGGTCAGATAGCCGGTCTCCGCGTACAGGCTCCAGCCGGTGTCGGAAACGGTCTGACCGCAAAGGGGGCACTGCCATTTTCTGCACTCTGGGCTTTTCAAAAGGGCCTCTTGGGAGGGATAGGCACCGATCTCGGTTTGGGCCAGCGGCACCGCCTCAGCCAGGGCGGCGGACTCCATCTCCTTGGCCTTGATGCGCAGTTCTTCGGCGTGGAGGGTCCGTAGCTCCTCCCGCTTAGCCTGAATTACCTTGGAGGAAGGCAGCTCCCCGTACTTTTTCAGAATGGCGATGCCGATGAGGGCGGTATAGTAGGCGTCATTGGCGGCATCGTGGAACTCCTCCGGAGCCTCAATGTTCAGCTGCTCCACCACGTCCTTCAGACTGTATTGGTGGGTGTATTCCTGGAGAAGGTAGGCGTAACCGGCCTGCAGGTCGTAAACATCCCCAAACCAGTTGGCGGGTATGTTGTATTTTTCCAGGTTGGCATGGAGGACCGAGATGTCGCTGTTGCCCCAGCTGATCAGGCGGGCGTCGGGGCCGCACCAGGCCTTGAATTCCTTAATCACAGTGCGGAAGCTTTTGGCGTCCCGCAGATCCTTCTTGGTGAAGGGCAGAATTTTGCGGACATGGTGGTGGATCGCATGGTGAAAGGTGGGGCGGATGTACTCCTTGTAGGTGTCGGTAATGGCACCGTTTTCCACCTTGGCCGCGCCGATCTCAATGATCTCGTCAAAGCGGTCGGCTTCCGTTTTGGGATAGCCCATATTCCATTCCATGTCAAAGACAATATCACTCATAGGTTGACTCTTCTCTTTCAGCAGCAATAAAATATAAAGTTATCATAGCTTTTTTTCGGAGCAAAGTCAACCGAAAAGCAAAGAAGGGAAAGCCTGTGCCAGTCCAAATGGGTACAAAATATTTTTGAAAAAGTGAAACCAAATGAGCCGGATTGCGGTTTTAATGATGAAGAGCGCTTTTAAAGAAAAACGAGGAGGTGAAGCATGGAGGACGAAAAGCTTGTGGATTTATACTGTTTGAGATCGGAGGATGCCGTTGCCGAAACCTCTCTCAAATACGGAAGCTACTGCTTTGCCATCGCGAACAACATCCTTGGCAGCACCGCATGCGAAAAAACTGTTAATCTACAGGAGGGAACGGTTACGCGGCTTAATCTCTGCGCAGGCGCCCTTTCCGCTGAATTGGAGGTCCCCTCCTTCCGGGAGACCGGCGGTGCTCCGGCTGCGGATGCGCGGACGCCTGAATATAATTTGGCTCTTTCTAATTACGTTTTAAGCTGGTGCGAGCTGTCGGCGGCAGACCTATTGGAGGAGCATATTGTATCCTATATGGAGGATGGAACAACGATTCCCCTGGCTGAGCTGGAAAGCCCCCTTGCGGGTTGGATCCTGGCGGATTGGTCAGAGGAATCTGCCACCATGGAGTATCTGTTTGCCACCCCGCTGGAGCTGTCTCAGGCGGAGCGGGTGGAATTTGTGCAGGAACCGTAATTGATGGAACCTGGAAAGGCCCTGGGGCCGCTTTATCTGCAAATGCGAAAAAGGGCACAAAAAATCGCCCCATCTGGGACGAAAAAATACCGTATAAAAATTGCTAACCGCCGTTTTCCTCATTCAAACAACTCAAATGGAAAACGGCGGTTAGCGGTGCTCCTTGTTATCTAACATCATTCTTGGCTTACCTCACTTTCATAGATTTTGCGATAACCGAACCTACTGTTTGATTGCGTTACGATTCACTACACTCATACAGCTTGCATCTCTTATGCTTCCATCATAATGGCTTTGCAGGTGGAAATCTCAATTGCAGGATCAACAGATTCAATTTCGCAATGGATAAGCTTTTAACTGTACATGGGACTCGTGCCTCCACAAAAGAATTTAAATAATCAGAAGTTTACCATCCATTTTTAAATTCCTCCCGTCAATCCCTGGCGGTTTTTGGAAGA
>CAZVVH010000145.1:0-5659 GCA_964630475.1 uncultured Oscillospiraceae bacterium
CTATGAACTTATTTCTTCTTGCAGGTCATGCACAAAATACCCGTAATTACATTTACAGTATACCATACAGCATTTTCAAAGGGCAACAAAAACATACACGTAAACGATTCCAATTTCCGCGCAGCCCTGGCGTCCACTGTTTTCTTCGATCCTCATCGGTTTCTACTCAAACTGATTAAAAAGCTTGAAAAGCTTTTTATAGCACGAAGTGCGTTCAGTTTTTATGAGACGGCGCAGCGTGCAATCGCACGATGCCAGGGTGCGCTGCACACGGGTTTCTCAATGAAAGCATTTCATTGAGAAGCAGTATCAGAGAGCAAAAAAGCGATGCCGGAACGGAAATTCACAGCATCGCCTTTTCATTTGATTCATTGATTACACGCAGAGGAGGGCCGTCCAGTGCGATGACCCGCTGGGCCAGAGACAAAGTCTCAGAATCGTGGGCAGTCAGGATCACCGTCCGTCCCGTTTTCCGAATCTGTTCCATAATTTGAGCGGCCCGTCGAGGGTCCACTCCGGTAAACGGCTCGTCCAGCAGGAGGATGGTCTTTGTCTCTCCATAGGCCAGCAGCCGGGCAAGGGCCAGACGGCGCTGCATCCCTCCGGACAGGGCAGCGGTCAGGGTGTTCTCCTCCCCTTCCAGCCCCACTGCCTTCAAATAGGGCAAGGGGCTTGCTCCCCGGGGCAGCACAGGCCCCAGCTGCTTGGCAGCTGTCAGGCCAGACAACAGGCGGTTCTCCTGAAAGAGGATGGCGCAGTCAGCGGGGGCCGGGGCCTCCATTACCCCGCCCTCCAGCCTTTCCAAACCGGCCAACAAGCGGAGCACGGTGGTCTTGCCGCAGCCGGATGGCCCGGACAGGGCGGTGACACCTGCGTCAGGCAAGGCCAGCGTAAACCCCTCCAAAATCCGCTTTTCTCCATAGGAAAAGAAACTGTCGCGAAAGATCATGGCTTTTTCCCTCCCTTGGGACTAAGCCCCCGGCGGATCAGCTGCTCCAAGCCCAGGGAAAGCAGGATCACCACAATGGTCCAGGCAAACAGGGAGGGGCTTTCCAGGTAGATCTTGGAATAGTAGACCTGGGTTCCAATGGCGGCCTTGGGCAGGCACAGCACCTCCGCCGCCACTCCGGATTTCCAAGCCAGACCGATGGCGGTGCAGATACCGGAAACGGCATAGGGCTTGACTCCGGGATAGTAAATGTATCGCAGGGTTTTCCAGGGGCCGAATTGATAGGCCCTGCCCAGTTCCAGCAGCAAGGGGTCCGTATTCCGAATCCCTTCGCTGACATTCTGCCACAGCACCGGCAGCACCATCAGGCAGGAAATGACCCCGGGCACCCGGCCAGTTTTCACCCACAATAGCACCAGGATAATAAAGCTGGCCACCGGCACCGCCCGGATCACCCGGATGGCCGGGGAGAAAATCCAGTCCAGCACCTGCACCCGGCAGGTCAAAACCGCCAGCACCACGCCCAGCGCCACGCCCACCGCTGCGCCGCAGAAGATACGCACCAGGCTCAGTCCAGTGCTCCACCAGAACAGCGGAGTCACCATCAGCTCTCCCAAGCGGCACAGCACCGCCCAGGGGGAGGGCATCAGCAGCTCCTTTCCCACCCAGGCGGACAGGCCCCACCACACCGCCAGCCAAAAGCAGACCGGCAGAAGGCCCTTCAGAAGTTTATGGTCAGGGGATGAAGTAGAAGGCTTCATCGGGGATTGCACCTCCGATGGAATCAGGATTTGCGTTGAAGAGGACGTTGTAATAAGGCTCGATGGCGGGCTGAATCTCCTCACCTGTCACACAGCACAGGTTGCAGTCAGGAATGGCCTTGGCGGCCACAGGGGCTTTGGGCACGATGCCGTAGGTCTCGCAAAGCTCAGCGGCGTGGGCCACATCCCCCTGGACTGCCTCAATGGAGTCGGCATACTCGGTCAGGAAAGCGGCCACCGCCTCCGGATTCTCCTGGGCAAACTCGGTGCGCACCACAATGGAGCCCATGGTCAGGACACCCTCGTCGGTGGTGGAATTCCATTCATCGGTCAGGTTCAGAGCGGTGCGGACGTCGGAATTCTGCAGCTCCACACTGGTGACAGCAGGGACAGGCAGCAGGCACAGATCGTACTCCCCGGAGGCCATGCCGGCCACAAGAGCATCGGACTCCAGGAACTCAATGGCCACATCAGCCTGGGAACCGTCGGTGCTGTAAGTCAGGCCGTTCTCCGTCAGCAGATATTCCAGCACATACTCCGGGTTGGCGCCCTGGCCAGTGGCATAGAGGGTGCGGCCCGCCAGGTCTTGGATGCTGTTAACGCTGTCCCCGTTTTCCAGGATATAGATCACGCCATAGGTGTTCAGGGCGCAGATCTGGACAGCGCCGCTGGTCTTGTTGTACAGATTGGCCGCCACATTGGTGGCCACAGCGGCAATATCAAACTCGCCGGAGCTTAAACCAGCTACCACCTCGTCATTGGCGGCGGCCACGGTGAAGTTATAGTTGTTGACTGTCTCACCGCTGTCATTGGCCTCCATCAGACCCACAGCGCCGATGCCGGTGGGACCGGCCAGGACGGCAATGTTAATCTCGGTACCCTCAACGGCAGGCTGAGTCTCCTGGGGCGTCTCGGACACCGCGGGGGTGCTTTCCCCGGGCTGGTTCTCCTGAGCGGGGGTGGTCTCCCCCACAGCAGGGGCAGAGGTCTCAGGGGCGGGCGTCTGTTCAGAGGCGCCGCAGGCGCTGATAGCCAGCAGCATGGTCAGGCTCAGCAGCATTGCAAGTAGCTTTTTCATTGTTATTCTCCTTTTCATTGCGATCATTGCCGGGCAAGCTGCCCGGGATCTAATATCATGATTTCCTTTCCCTCCCGGCGAATCAGCCCCTGTGCTTCCAGCTTATTCAGTTCCCGGTAGAGGGAGGCCCTGCTTACCTTCAGCCGGGCAGCAAGCTCGGTCATGGAACAATCCAGGCGGAGGGCATTCCCCTCCCCCATCTGTCGGAGAAGATAAGAGGCCAGCTTCTTCTCTCCGGAGCTTTGGATTAGGCTGTCCACCTTATCGGAGAGGAAGCGGATCCGGCCGGACAGGTAGCGGATATAGTTCCACCGGACCTGTGGCTCCTGATCCATCAGGGCCTGCAGCGCCTGCTGAGGGAAAAACAGCACCCGGCAGGGGGTCTTGGCGGTCAGGGTGGAAACATACTCCTCCTCCTCGTTGAAAATGGCCGCCGCGCCAAATAGGTCCCCAGCAGTCAGATTGCTGACCACCAGTTCTCCGCCGCCCTTGGTGACCTGCACCTTTCCCCTGAGAACCACCCCCAGCTCCCGCCGGAAGGACTCCGGAGAAAAGAGCAGCTGCCCCTTTTGAAACTCCAGGCAGACGAAGTCCATCCGCTGGACAAGGACGGCAAGCTCCTCCACCGAATAGCCGTGGAAAAGGAAGGTCCCCCGCAAAATATCCTGTTCCTCTGAGGAAAGCATAGGATTTACCTCCGAAAAGTGTCTCATTTGATACAGTTTAATCAGTATAACAGATGAGTGCAGACAAGTCAACCGTGATTTTAGACAAAAAGCAACGGATCCAACTGCCTGTACTCAGGCAACCAGATCCGTCCCTTATTACAAATATTATTTTTCCCCGACAATGCGCCAGATCAAGGCATAGGCACGCAGAATCAGCGGGCGAACCGGGCGCAGGACCAACCAGGGTCCAGCAAAAAACCTCCACCAGAAGCTCCCAGGGGTGAGCACTTTTCCCTTCCGCTCCACCTTGGTGATTCCGGCAAAGATCTGCGTCTCCCCTATAGGGCCTTCCAGCTGAGTTTGGGCATCGCCCACCATGTAATAGCCGTCCTGCTTGACCTTGCAGATGCGGTGCATCACATATTGGCCGCTGGCCCGCTGGTAAAATACCATGTCCCCCCGGCGCAGTGGCCGGTCAGGGGCGGCAAAATAGATTTTATCCCTGTTGTGAATCAGAAACGGGGTCATGCTGCTGCCCCAAATCACCATGCCCACCTCTTTGCCCTCTTCCACAAGGCCCTTGAGCACGGATACATATTCTCGCGTATCAACCTGTTTCAATTTCCTATCCCCATAAATCCAAATGCTGAGCTGCAATTTGCCGCTTCCTATTGTAGCACTAATATGGAGCAAATGACAACCGAAATTTTTTCCTCAGGCAAATTCAATGGGAATCTGGTTTTCCTCCGCGATTTTCAGCAGTTCTTCATTTCCCCGGTTCATGGTCCCAAAGCTGCGGGGACAGCAAATCAGCCGCCCGCAGGTTTTTAGCCGCTCCGCGGCCTCTTCCAGAGCCTGCCGACTCACCGGCTCAAAGGCCCTCTCCCCAATGACCTCCGCCGCCAGGGCGGCTGCCACCGGCCAGTCCACGTCATTTTCCTGGAGCACTCCCACCGCGAAGGGGATGCCCTGGCGCTGCAAACCACGGTAAACCGGGATGCCGGTACCTCCGCCGCCGATGACAAAGACCTGCGGCGCTCCCTTCACCGGCTCCAACTCCAGGCTGCCGAACTCCTCGTTGAAGCTGCCACGCTCCACGCCGTAAAGCTGCTGAATATAGCCCCCGGAAAAGATTTCCTCCGGAGTTCCACAGCGGTCCACCGCTCCCTCCCGGATACATAGGATTCGGTCGGATACCTTCTGGGCCAGGTCCAGCTCGTGGAGGGAGAGAATGACCGCCAGCTTCCGCTGGCGCACCAGCTCCTTCAGCAGGGCCAGCAGCTCCAGCTTATGGCGGATATCCAGAAAGGAGGTTGGCTCGTCCATCACCAGCACCTTAGGCTCCTGGCATATGGCCCGGGCCAGCATGACCCGCTGGCGCTGGCCGTCGCTGATCTGGTTAAAGTCCCGCTGGGCAAGGTCAGAGATATGGACCAGCTCCATGGCCTCCGCTGCCTTGCTCCGGTCCTCCTGAGAGAGAAGGCCCAGCCGCCCGGTGTAGGGATAGCGGCCGGAGGAGACCACCTGGCCGCAGGTCATCAGCTCCGGCTCCGGCCGGGCCGTCATCACAATAGATAGGGAGCGGGCCACCTGGCTGTCCGTCAGCTCCTTCATGGGCTGGCCCTCCAGCCAGACCACACCCCCCACCGGCCTCAGCTGCCGGGTCAGGGTCTTTAAAATGGTGGATTTTCCCGCGCCGTTGGGACCGATCAGGGTCAGGATTTCCCCCGCCCGGACCTGAATTTCGATACCGGACAGCAATGCTTTGCCCCTGTAGCCTACGGTCAGCGCCTCTGTTCTGAGGATTGGTTCCATTCCGCCCCTCCTCAATCCTGCCCCCGGCGAACCTGCCGGGACACCATCATCCAAATGACAATGGGCGCGCCGAAGATGGCAGTCACCGAGCTGATGGACAGCTCCGTAGGGGCAAACACCGTCCGGGCAATCAGGTCGCAAAACAGGCAGAACACGCCGCCTCCCAGGAACACAGCGGGAACCATGATAATGGGACGGGCAGTGCGGAACAGGCTCTTCACCAGATGGGGCACCGCCACTCCCACAAAGGAGATGGGGCCGGCAAAGGCGGTGACACAGGCGGAGAGCAGGCTGGACAGCAGAATCAGCTCCACTCGGAACAGGGAAATATTTACCCCCATATTCCGGGCATAGACCTCCCCCAGCTGATAGGCCCCCATGGGCTTGG